>DOBD01000289.1:0-2578 GCA_003506275.1 Bacteroidales bacterium
TGCCCCGCTCCAATGCCGGAGCCTCCCTGCTGGCCCACCTGTTGGTGAGCAAGTACCAGGACCACCTGCCCTTCTACCGACAGTTGGACATCTTCCGACGGCAAGACATCCACCTGGCGGCCTCCACGGTCAATGACTGGTTCGCAGACACCGTTGATTTGCTCCGCCCCCTGTACGAAACGCTTAAAAAAGCAATACTCGCCACCGATTACGTTCAGGTGGACGAGGGCTGTATCCCCGTGGTGGACAAGGATAAACCTGGCACCACCAGGAAAGGGTATCATTGGCTTGTAAAAAGCCCGATGATAAACCAGCTGTTCCTCCATTACCAGAAAGGCAGTCGGGCTCGTTACGTGGCTGTGGGGTTATTGTACGACTTTCAGGGTGCGATGCAGACCGATGGCTACAGCGCCTACGATATCTATGAGAACAAGAAGGGTGTCCTGTTGCTGGGGTGCATGGCCCATGCCAGGCGCAAGTTTGAAAACGCCCTGAAGAACGACGCTCAACGTGCCGGTCATGCATTGAAGGTCATGCAGGCCCTGTATGCCGTGGAGCGCCAGGCACAGGAGGCCAAACTCTCACCTGAAAAGACCAAGGAGCTGAGGGAAACCGTCTCGTATCCGTTGCTGCGTGAGTTTGAGCAGTGGCTACTAGAACAGGCTGTGAAGGTCTTGCCAAAGAGCCTCATAGGACAGGCCATCTTCTATACCTACAACATCTACCCGCGCTTGGTGCGCTATGTACTGGATGGGAGGTACCAAATCGACAATAACGGGGCCGAAAATGGGATCAGAGCCATGGTGCTGGGAAGGAAAAACTACCTATTCTGTGGTAATGACCAGGCTGCCGAACGCACAGCCGTGATTTATTCCCTACTGGGCAGTTGCCGCCTGGCAGATGTCAACCCCGAGACCTGGCTCACTGATGTGCTTAACCGTCTTCCTGACCACTCAATCCTCAGGCTATCCGAGCTGCTGCCCATCAACTGGAAAGCAAATAAAAGCAATCAACAAGACTAAATCACCCTTCGACTAATCCTGGAAAGAAAACCTCTTCCAGGATTGGGGGTATCAGATGGGGACCTGTAGTAGGCCGAATGGTTACGTTGTATAACGCCATCGACCTGGCCAACGACCCCTTATACCTGGGATCACAGGATTTCAAGAACCGCCAGTCAACTTATCCCGGCACTGAATACCATTACGATGCCAATGGCAATTTGTTGGATGATGCCAACAAAGGTATCGTAACAATCAGAAGTAATTGCCTAAATTTGCCCGATACGGTGCAAATGAAAAACGGCGACATGGCCTCCTACACCTACAGCCCCTCGGGCAACAAATTCATGTGCATTTACAGCACGGCCAACACCTCGACGGTGACCATGCCACTTGACACCACCTTGTCGAACTGTAGTTGCTAACTTTGCAACTCCAAAAACCAGTTGATTAATAAAAGACCACTCAACAGTTATTTTGAATCATCTTACTTCAATAGATTACGCTTTTCCACCTCTTGCAAAATAGTCATTTGCTGAATGGCAACTTGATTGAGCTTGACCAATCGCACACTTTGCGACATGCTCTCGTTGATAAAAACCGAATTCAGATTTTCCATATTTGATAAGCAAATCAATTCATTTATAGTTGCATAATCACGTATATTCCCTTTCAATTCGGGGTTCGCGTCACGCCATTGTTTGGCAGTGACTCCAAAAAGAGCAACATTCAACACATCGGCTTCGTTGGCGTATACATAGGAAATTTGTTGTGGCGTGAGTTCAGCCGGAACAAGGTTTTGCTTAATGGCATCAGTATGAATGTGGTAGTTAATTTTAGATAGTTCACGTTTAGCAGACCAACCAATTTGATTTTGTTCTTCCTTCTTGAGGCGTTGGAAATCTTCAATTAATTAAAGCTTAAAAGGCACACTAATAGCTGAGCCAAATTCAAAAGCAATATCTTTATGAGCATATGTCCCACCGTATTTCCCTTTCTTTACAACAATACCAATTGCCAATGTTTTTTCAACCCATTCCGAAACACTCATCACAAAACTTGGCAAACCTGCTTGTGATTTAAAGTGGTCAAATTCGACCACTTTAAAATCTGGGTTATGAATCATTTCCCATGTACCCATAAATTCAAGAGAGTATCTGTTTCTCAGCCAGTTTTTTATAATGTCTGCTGCACGGCTCTCGCCATCTTTGGCGTTTGCCATATCGGTAAGCGAAATATAGTCGTTTTCTAGAATGGTCAGGATTGTAACCTCTGCTTTCTGTACAGTTATCTTTGCCATAAGAGTCTATAAATGATATTATTCTGTTTAACAAATCCATCGAACTCGAGAGGTTTTTGGCTCAAATGCCTATATCATCTTCGCCCACCAAATATACACATTTTTATCTATAATTTACCTTATAAACATTTTATGTAAACATTATTAAGTGGCCAGCATGGTTCGTTTTCTCCAATCTCACCAGCAAGACGCGTAGCAGGGGTTACGAAAGCCAATACTTCAGGTACAACATCCGTGGTTGGCTTACTCGCTTGGGCTGTGAGGTGTTCAACGAAGA
>DOBD01000289.1:2672-11297 GCA_003506275.1 Bacteroidales bacterium
TCCCTGCTGTTCAACCACACCTACCGTATTATCGACAACGTGACACTCAGCTACAAAGGTATGTTTAGTCCCATCGTTGGGTTCTATCGTTACAACTATCCATGACCAGTCTTTCAAACTATTTTAGGAAAAATTTGGGTATTTTGGCTGCAATAATATCCGAAATGTGATTATATTTGCAGCCATAACATCTTAAATCTGCAAAAATGAATACGGCTGCTAGCATAAAAGAGTGGATAATTAAGCTCCAACAAAACGGCAAGCTCTACTTTTCTATTGAGCAGGTTACTGAATCTTTCCCTGATATACAACCCACTGGTATACGCAGTGCACTGGCTCGCCTCTCTGTAAAAAATAGCATTGTTTCTGTTTGGAAAGGATTTTATGTAATTGTACCAATATCCTATTCGGTCAAAGGAATACTACCTCCGGTTATGTATATCGACCATTTAATGGAGCATATTAAACGTCCTTATTATGTTGGACTACTCAATGCTGCTGCATTCTATGGTGCGGCTCTTCAACAGACACAAGTATTCTCGGTGATTATTCAACATCCGACACTTCGCGACAAAAACAAAAAAAATGTTCGGTTACAGTTTGTGGCACGTCGAAATTTTCCTACTGTTGATTTACTTGAATCACGCAAAACTCAAACCGGCTATGTTAAAATATCCTCTCCTGCCCTTACTGCTGCAGATGTCATTCAATATGAAAAAGAAATTGGTGGGTTGAGTAGGGCTTGCACTGTGTTGAACGATCTGACAGAAGTACTGGATTTTACAAATACGCCTGATTCTTTCTTTGAGATTGTCAGGACAGCCACAATTCAACGGTTGGGTTATTTATTGGAGAATGTTGTCGATGCTCCAGATTTGGCTAATCAGCTATATAAAAAAGCATTACAAACCAGTTGCAACTTCCAAAAAATTCCACTAAAAAATGGAAAAACCATTGAGAAAAAGATGCTAAATAAAAAATGGAAAATATATAGTAATGCTGAAATTGAAATTGACGAATGATACCAGTATCAGCTATTGAAGAATGGAGAAACAAAGTGCCATGGCAAACAAACGAACAAGTCGAACAAGATTTGATTATTTGTCGTGGACTAACGGAAATATTTAAGGATGAATTTCTGGCAAAATCGTTGGCTTTTCGCGGTGGTACAGCCCTACACAAATTATATCTTTCGCCACAACCCCGCTATTCCGAGGATATCGATTTAGTGCAAATCACTGCTGGACCTATAAAACCAATTATAAATAAACTTCGTGATGACGTTTTATCCTTTCTTGGTGCACCTGTCGTAAAGCAAAAAGCCAATAACAACACCTTAATTTTTCGGTTAGAATCCGAAATTGCGCCGGTCATGCCCATTCGGTTAAAGGTTGAAATAAATTGCCGGGAACATTTTTCGGTATTAGGCTGGTCAAAATTCCCATATTCCGTACATAGTGAATGGTATACCGATTCTTGCGAAATTACAACTTACCCGCTCGAAGAATTATTGGGAACAAAACTCCGGGCACTTTACCAACGTCGTAAAGGTCGTGATTTATTTGACTTATACACAGCTGTATCTACTCAGGAAAATTTAGATTTAGACAAAGTGCTAACGTGCTATCGCGCATACATGAAAGTTGTAGTAGGCAATAATGCCCCATCTCAAAAAGAGTTCCTGCTTAACATGGAAGAAAAAATGCGAGATGACGAATTCCTGGGTGACACTCAATTGATATTACGTAACGGAGAAGCTTACACGCCACAAAAGGCTTATGAACTTATTAAGATAAAACTGATTGATAAGATTTAGTCATAAGATAGAAGATATGGGTAAACAAATGGCTACAAAAGGTCGTAAAGACAGCCATGGATGGCAACCCTCCTGAAGTGACCCCCAAAAGTTCTGTCCAACTTTTGAGGATCACTTCATCCGGGGTGCCATCCCGCGGGTAGCAGGGCGGAAAAACGGTATAGAAGGGTGCTAATTGGGTGAGGGTTCAAAATTGAAAGCATCCTTATCATAACTGACAGGATGGGGTGGGCGAAAGGGGTATCTTTGCGGGATACTGCCCAATACATTGATCCATGAAGCGACACGTGTTTACCGGTTTGTGCTGCCTGCTGTTTGCAGGGGCGTCATTGGCCCAACCCTATCCGTTCAACGATCCCAAGCTGCCGTTTGAGCAACGGGCTGACGATCTTATCGGCCGGCTGACCCTGGAGGAGAAAGCGGCCTTGATGTGCGACCAGAGCCAGGCCATACCCAGGTTGGGCATACAGCCCTTCAACTGGNNCTGGTGGAGCGAAGCCCTGCACGGGTATGCCAACAACGACAACGTCACCGTGTTTCCCGAGCCCATCGGTATGGCGGCCTCCTTCAACGAGGCCCTGCTGTTTGACATTTTCGACGCCACCTCCACCGAAGCCAGGGCCAAGTACCACCAATGGATCAATGCCGGCAACCAGAACAAACGCTTCCTCAGCCTCTCGGTTTGGACACCCAACGTGAATATTTTCAGGGATCCTCGCTGGGGACGGGGCCAGGAAACCTACGGCGAAGACCCCTATCTGACGGCCCGCATGGGGGTACAGGTGGTTAAAGGCTTGCAAGGCCCTGCGGACTCGACCTACCGCAAACTGCTGGCCTGCGCCAAACACTTTGCCGTGCATTCAGGGCCAGAATGGAGCCGTCACGAACTCAACCTCAACCAGGTGAGTCCCCGCGAACTGTATGAGACCTACCTGCCGGCGTTCAAGGCCTTGGTGCAGGAAGCCGATGTGCGACAAGTCATGTGTGCTTACCAACGCCTGGACGATGAACCCGGCTGCGGCAGCACCCGCCTGTTGCAACGCATCCTCCGCGACGAATGGGGTTTCAAACACCTGGTAGTCTCCGATTGCGGGGCCATCACCGATTTTTATACCTCCCACAAGGTCTCATCCACCCCGGTGCACGCAGCCGCCAAGGGCGTGTTGGCCGGCACCGACGTGGAATGTGTCTGGGAAAACTACCCCTACAAAACCCTGCCGGAAGGGGTTGAAAAAGGGTTGATCAAGGAAGCCGACATCGACAAAAGCCTCAAGCGTGTGTTGTTGGGACGCCTGGAACTGGGCGACTTCGACACCGACGCCAACGTATCCTGGGCACAGATTAAGCCATCGGCCCTTAACTGCCAGGCCCACAAAGACCTGGCCTACCGCATGGCCCAGCAAACCATGACCCTGCTGCAAAACAAGGGGAACGTCCTGCCCCTGTCCAAAAAATCCCGCAAGCTGGCCGTGATTGGTCCCAACGCCGCTGATGACGTGATGCTGTGGGGCAATTACAACGGCACACCGGTGAGCACCATCACCATCCTGGATGGCATCAAGACGAAAATCAACGAAAAAAACCTGTTGTACGACAAGGCCTGCGACCTGGTGGAAGACAAAGTGACCCAGAGTTACGTAGATCGACTCCGCTTTGACGGTCAGCCCGGTATCAAGGCCACCTACTGGAACACACCTGACAGGTCTGGATCGCCGGTGATCACCCAACGCCTGACTGCCGCCATCAAAAAAACCACCGCCGGTCAACACGAGTTTGCCTCCGGGGTGAAACTGGAAGGATTTTCCGCCCTGTTTGAAGCCGATTTTACGGCAACAACCACCGNNCCGAAGAACTGGTGTTCAAGGGAGGCGCGACCGGTTATTACGAACTACTGGTCAATGGGGAGCGCATCCTCCACTACAACAACTGGCGTACCCTGCCGTCACGCACCCCTTTCAACGTGGAAGCCGGGAAAACCTACCGCATTGAAATCCGGTACGCCCAGCTCAACAACTGGCAGGCTAACCTCGAGTTTGACTTTGGCAAGGAAGCTGATGTTGACTTCACACAGCTGATCAACAAGTTGAAAGGCGTGGAAACCGTGGTCTTTGTGGGTGGCCTCTCCGGTAAACTGGAAGGCGAAGAAATGCCTGTCTCCTACCCCGGATTCAAAGGCGGCGACCGCACCGACATCGAACTGCCTTCCGTGCAACGCCGTTGCCTGCAGGCCCTAAAAGCGGCCGGCAAACGGGTGGTCTTTGTCAACTGTTCCGGCTCTGCCATCGCGTTGACTCCCGAAACAGAGAGTTGTGATGCCATCCTGCAAGCCTGGTACGCCGGTGAAGCGGGCGGTAAGGCTGTGGCCGATGTGCTGTTTGGTGACTACAACCCCTCCGGCAAATTGCCCATCACCTTCTACAAAAACTCGGACAACCTGGGCGATTTTGAAGACTATGCCCTGAAAGGCCGCACCTACCGCTACACCACCGACTACCTCTTCCCCTTTGGCTTTGGTTTGAGCTACACCACGTTCGACCTGGGTAAAGCCACCGTCAGTAACGACAAGCCCCGCAACACCGAAACCATCAGCCTAAGCCTGCCTGTCTCCAACACCGGGCGTCGAAACGGCACTGAAATCGTCCAGGTCTATGTCCGTAAAATCAATGATGTGGAGGGTCCCTTAAAAACCCTGCGCGCCTTTAAACGTATTGACGTAAAAGCCGGTCAAACGGTCACGGTCACCTTCGACCTGACACCGGAAGCCTTCGAATTTTACGATTGGAAACAACGGGCCATGGCAGTAACCCCCGGTGACTATGAAGTATTCTATGGCAACAGCGCCGACCCAAAAGACCTGAAATCAATCACCATCAAACGCCTTTAACCAACGCAATAACCTTAATACACCCCTTCCATGAACAGCTTGAAAGCCCTTTGTTGCAGTCTGGCCCTGAGCGGCCTTTGCGCCGGAGCCTTTGCCTTGAACCCCATTGTTCAGACCAACTTTTCCCCAGACCCGGCTCCCATGGTCCACAACGGCACCCTCTACGTGTACACCGGCGATGACATCCCCGGCACCGATTTTTACTACATGACCAAATGGCGGGTGTTCTCAACCACCGACATGGTCAACTGGACCAACCACGGGGTACCCATCGCACTGGAAACCTTCAGCTGGGCCCGCGACAGGGGTTGGGCTGCCCAATGCGTGGAACGTGACGGTAAGTTTTACTGGTACATCTGTGCCCAGAGCGATAAGAACGACATGTCCATCGGCGTGGCTGTGGCCGACAACCCCGCAGGGCCCTTCAAGGATGCCCTGGGCAAACCGCTGATTCAGAATGGCAGCTGGTCCAACATTGACCCCACTGCGCTGGTGGACGACGATGGGCAAGCCTACCTCTACTGGGGTAACGGTGGCCTGTATGGCGTTAAGCTCAACAAAGACATGATTTCCTACTCGGGCAAAATCGACACCGTACCCTTGACGGTGGAAACATTCGGTGGCAGCCGTAGCAACCGTCGTCAAGGCGTGGAAAACAAGGACATGTTTGTGGAAGGTCCCTGGTTGTATAAACGCAACAACAAATACTACATGATGTTTGCCGGCATGGGGCGCGGTGGGGAAACCTTATCGTACTCCATGAGTGACAGCCCCACGGGTCCCTGGAAGTACCAGGGCAAAATCATGGAAGGCCAAAAGACCAACAGCTTTACCAACCATGGTGGCATCATTGACTACAAGGGTCAATCCTACTTGTTCTACCACACCGGTTTGTTGCCAGGTGGCGGCAGCTACGGCAGGGCTGCCTGCGTGGAAGCGTTCACCTTCAACGCCGACGGCACCATTCCCGCCCTCTCCATCACCAAGGAAGGCCCCAAGCCCATTGGCACCCTGAATCCCTACAAGCGGGTCGAAGGCGAAACCATGGCCTGGTCTGAAAATTGTACCATTGCCCAAAATGAAACCGTTGGCGTTTACGTCACCCAAGTCCGGAAAAAAGGCTACATCAAAGTGGCCAACGTGGCCTTCGGAGACAAAGGCCCTGCCTACTTTAGTGCCTCCCTGGCTGCCGGGCTGGACGGCGGTATTTTGGAAGTCAGACTCGACAGCGTCAAGGGACAGAAAGTGGCCGCCATTGAACTACCCAGAACGGGTGGCTGGGATCAATTCAAGCTTTTCAAGGCCCCTGTTGAAAGCAAGGTGACAGGCACTCACGACCTTTTTCTTACCTTTATGGACAAAAATATTGTCGCCGGCCGTGAGTTGTTCAACCTCGACTGGTGGCAATTTAATTAAGTCCAACCAACCTTATTCACAACATGACAACACTACGTTTCCTTCGCTGCTTCTTTTGTGTGTTTACCCTGGTCTCAATATCAACGGCCTGGGCTGCACCCTACACCCAAACCGCTCAAGGTGTTAAAGCCACGGTGGGTAACCTGGATGTGACCGTCGATTTCTACGGTCCCAACCTAGTCCGCATCATTAAAACCCAGGCCGGTCAATCGGTGGAAAAAACCAGCCTCTCCGTCACCAAGNNTCTGAAACAAAAAGGCAACGAACTATTGTTGAGCAGCCCAACCCTGCACGTATCCCTGGACCTCAACAGTGGGCGTCTGGCCTTTAAGACGGCAGGCGGCAAGCTCCTGCTGACAGAAAAAGCCGCAGGAGCCGCCTTCACCCCGTTCAACGATGCCGGTGACCAGACCCTCAGCGCCAGCCAGTCCTTCCAATTGGACAAGGACGAGGCCATCTACGGCCTGGGCATCCTGCAAAACGGTCAAATGAACCAGCGCAACCAGGAAGTCAGGATGGTTCAGAACAACACCTGGGATTTTGTGACCTTCTTCCAATCGGTGAAAGGTTACGGCCTGTTTTGGGATAATTATTCCCCCACCACCTTCAAAGACAACGCTGAAGGCACGTCATTCACCTCTGAGGTAGCCCCCTGCATCGATTACTACGTCATGTACGGTGGCAACGCCGATGGTGTCGTGGCTCAGATGCGCGACCTGACGGGTCAGGTGCCCCTGTTCCCCTTGTGGACTTACGGTTTCTGGCAAAGCAAGGAACGGTACAAGAGCCAGAGCGAAATCGTTGACGTCGTCAAAAAGTACCGGGAACTGGGTATCCCCCTCGACGGCATCATTCAGGACTGGCAGTACTGGGGCAACAACTACCTGTGGAACGCCATGGCCTTCCTGAACGAAGAATTCCCCCAACCTCAACGGATGGTTGATGACATCCACGCCCTGAACGCCAAACTCACCATCTCCATCTGGTCGTCGTTCGGCCCGGCCACCAAGCAATACCGGGAACTCGAGAAGCTGGGTGCTTTGCTGAACATCAGCACCTGGCCTGAATCGGGGCTGACAGCCTGGCCCCCCAACATGGACTACCCGTCCGGGGTCAGGGTCTACGACCCCTATAACCCCAAAGCCAGGGACATCTACTGGAAGTATTTAAACGAAGGTCTGTTCAAACTCGGCATGGACGGCTGGTGGATGGATTCCACCGAACCCGACCACCTGAGTTTCAAGCCCGAGGACATGAACAACAAAACCCACCTGGGTTCTTTCCGTAAGGTACGTAACGCCTATCCCTTGATGACAGTGGGCGGGGTTTACGACAACCAACGGGCCACGACCAACGACAAACGGGTGTTCATCCTTACCCGATCCGGCTTTGCCGGTCAACAACGCTACGGTGCCTCCGTGTGGTCGGGCGATGTCAATTCATCCTGGGACATGTTGCGCAAACAGGTGCCTGCAGGCCTGAACTTCTCCCTTTGTGGCCTGCCCCATTGGAACAGCGACATCGGTGGTTTCTTTGCCGGCACCTACAACCAGCCCTGGAACGGCCTGCGAGGTGCCAAAAACCTCCTCTTCCAGGAATTGTACGTCCGCTGGATGCAATTCGGCGCGTTTACCCCCATGATGCGCTCCCATGGCACGGACATTCCCAGGGAAATCTACCAATTTGGTCAAAAGGGCGAACCCATTTACGACGCCATTGAGAAAACCATACGGCTGAGGTATGCCCTCCTGCCCTACATCTACGCCACTTCCTGGGAGGTGACCAACAAGCAATCCANNCTCAGCATCAGTCCAGCTTTATGAGGGCCTTGTTCATGGATTTCGCCAACGACAAAAACGTCCTCGACATGAACGACCAGTTCATGTTCGGCAAGTCCATCCTGGTGGCCCCTGTGCTTAAGGCCCAGTACACCCCCGAACGCATGGTCAGAACCAACGAGAATGATGGTTGGAACAAGAACCAAGGCAACCAACAAGGCGGCAGCGGTCGCATTGATTTCACGGCCACACACAGCACGGAGGTTTACTTACCCGCTGGCACGATTTGGCACGATTTCTGGACCAACGAACGCCACCAAGGCGGCCAGAAAATCACCAAAGAAACCAGCATAGACCTCATTCCCTTGTACATCAGAGCCGGCAGCATCCTGCCCCTGGGCCCTGCCGTACAGTACGTGAGTGAGAAAAACTGGGAAAGCCTCGATATCCGCATCTACCCTGGCGCCGACGGCAGCTTCACTTTGTACGAAGACGAAGGCGATAACTACAACTACGAAAAAGGTCAGTATTCGACCATCACCTTCACCTGGAACAACAAGCAACGCAAACTCACCATCAGCGATCGTCAAGGTTCCTTCAAGGGTATGTTGCCCCAGCGCACCTTCAACCTTTATCTGGCTACACCGAATCAACCGGGCGGGGACAAAACAAGTGGTCCTGCCTTGAAAACCTTACGCTACACCGGTAAAAAAACCAGCCTCCAATTGTAA
>DOBD01000065.1:0-3271 GCA_003506275.1 Bacteroidales bacterium
GGGCGTAAACACGATCTTTTGATCCCAGTAATCCAAGGATGTCGCGGCCATGTAGATCGCCAATACACCCTGGTCATCTTGTTGAGCGGGGGTGTATTGGTAGTAGAAGGCCAGGGTGTCTTTCAGGTTGGTGATGGGGAAGCCACCTTCGCTGAAAGCGTATAATAAGGGTACAGAGGAGGAAATGACCATGCCCGGAACGAGCGAGGAGTCTGCCTCATCCCACAACGTGCGCAAGGTGAGGGCATGTTGGCCATCAGCAGCGACATTCGACTTGACAACATTGCCGGCTAAACCCATCGACGCCCAGCTAAGGGGGCTTTCTGAACTATCTGTCAGCCAGTCCTCAAAGTCACCGTTCAAACTGGGAGGTTGTTGAGTGACTCCTGTCAACTCAAGCTTGTCCAGGTAAAGTTCGGATCCTCCGTAGGCATGTTCGTAAATAACATAACTGGAGGCGATGGCAAGAATCATCGAGTCTGGCGTTTCTGTCAGAGGTGGATCAAATGTGTGTTCGAAGAGGGAATAGGCTGTTTTTGGGCCCTCCAGCGAGATAAAATAGGTGCCCAGGTTGATGCCTGCCTTGCTGAAGATGGCGATGATCATGGCGGTGTCTTCCACCCCCATATTGTATTTGTAATAGCCTTTCAAACCGGTTGGTTTTTCTGTCACCGGAATGCCTCCGTGCCAGGTAAAAAGATCTTCGTCGCTGTTCGTGTCGAAGTTGGAAATAAAACCGGGTATGGCCTCATCATCGAAGGCCTGACTCATCAGTTTAAGGGCGTACTGACCATGATAGGCATCGGTCGTTTTCTCCACAAAGGGATCTAGCCCTAACCATGGTTGCATTTGTTTATCGGTGGTGTAGGGGTAATTGACCGGTGTGACATAGTTGGTTGTTTTCCACGCTTCAAAGCTACCATTGGGAACGGGAGGATTGGGTGCGTTGGGGTTGTAGGGCGGTGGCAGGTAGAACTCCGATGCAAAGTGGATGTCGTCTATCCACAAGCGTGAACCGGCAAAGACAGTATCTGAGTTTTCCCAGTGAGAGGAACGGAAGGTGACAACCAAGGAGTCGGGTCTGGGCATCCAGGTATATTGGTACAGATTTATGGGTAATTGAGCCTTTTGGTACGTAGGAGTGGCTTTGAGGCCCATGGTCAGGTTCCAAATGGATTCACCGTCACGCATGAAATCCAATACGACCATACCTCGATCATCGGTATTGGCTGGGAGGTACTTGTACTGGAAGATCAACGTGTCTTTGGTGTTACTGAAGGCCACGCCTCCTCTTTGTTTATCAAATTCATCATCCCAGTACCCGTTGGTGATGGAACTCCCAACAGCAATTAACCCTTCTTCCTGGTCGTTTTCTTCCAAGGTGGTTGTCAGGCAAACGGCCCATTGGCCTACGGCGGCCTCGTTGGTTCGGGTGAAGCTACCTTCCTGCCATTGATTATAAGACCACCCGTTGGGTGAGACGCGTGTTTCGGTTTGCCACGCTTCAAAGTCCCCGTTCATACCAGCCGGTTGAGTGGTCAATCCTTTTATGCTGAGGTTGTCGATGAGCAGTTCGCACCCTGGCCAGGCTCCGCCTTCCATGTGGCTGGTCGAAGAAAAACCAAGGACCATGGAGTCGGGGTCTTCTGCCAAGGGGGGATCAAACGTAAAGTCAAAGGGCGTAAAACTTGTCATCTGGCCTTTCAGGGGGAGCATGTAGGTGTGCAATACCTGGCCATTTTTGTTGAAACCAACGATGATCATACCTGAATCACGGGTGCTTTCGCTGTATTGGTAATAGCCGCTGATACCGGTGGGACGCCCCTGAATGGGGAAACCACCTAACCAAGTCGAGGGATCTCCATCGTTGCCATTCACGTTCATGATAAATCCGAAGTCGAAATCAGAGCTCGTGCTTTGATTGATCAACTTCAAGGCGTAATTACCGTGTTGGGCGTTCGTTGTTTTCTGCACATTCATGGTTTGACCGCCACTCAACGCTTCCAGCATGTTGGCATTGAATCCATAGTTGGTTGGGTATTCATAGGAGAATTCATCCCAGGTTTCAAAACCTCCGTTGGGGAAAAGGGTGGTTTCCGTAATGGGTGGCTGGGGACCGTGTGGTTCTTCCGGATTTTCGTCAGAGTAGTCCAGCAACGAGATCGCGTCCACTCTGAAGAGAGAGTTGGCTGAGGCAACCTCTGTATCGCTCCAAAGGCCGGACGCGAACTCGATGATGAGACTGTCTGCCTTAGGAGCATAGGGGTCGTGTAAATGCAGAGGAATCTGTATCAACTGATAACCTTGGGTGGGTATCAAGGGTTGGTAGAGGAAGTTGACCATGTCAGGGCCTTTGTACAAGCGTATGTTCACCTGGGAGGAGTCACCCGGTATACCTGGCTGGTAGCTGTAATAAAACGCAAGGGTGTCTTCGCTGCCGCTTAGGGGCATGCGACCGCTGAAATCGCCGATATTATCGTTCCAATAACCCAAATGCGCACGTTGGTGTTCCGTACGTGTGATGCCCTCCTCAACATCCAGGAATGACCTCAGTTCCAGGGCGTAATCGCCACTCATACGTACTGTGGTCTTGGGGTGACTGTATTGCTCTTCTCCATCGATGGTCCAGGCTACGGGTAGGTTGTGCTCAACCAACGTCCAGGATTCAAAATCACCGGCCAATCCTGCTGGTTGGATGCCAACCCCTGTCAGGCCGATGCTATCCAGGTAAAGTACGGTCCCAGGTCTGCCCGTCATTGACTCGTTGAAACTGGAAGCAAAGCCAATCTGAATGACATCAGGGGTTTCTGCCAATGGCTTGTCAAAGGGGAACTCAAAGCGTGTGTAGGTTGATTGAAGTCCTTTGATGGTGAAGTTGTATTCAACCAACTTTTGATCCCCCTTAAGGAGCCTTATTAGAACGATGCCTGAATCCCCATCGACGGGTACGTATTTGTAATACCCTCTCACGCCGGTAGGTGTATCAGTCAGAGGGAGACCTCCCGGTGTTTCATCATCAGGTGGGAAATTTAGCAGGTATCCGAAGTTTGGTCCATCACCAAAGGATAGTCCCGTGGTCAATTTCACCGCATACTGACCTTCAAAGGCGTCGGTTGTTTGTTCTACGTTGAATGGCGGTGCTGGATGGTAGAAACGGTCACTGTTGGACGAATAGGGGAAACCGGACGGTAAGGCATAACTGCCATTTCGCCACTGTTCGAAATCGCCGTTTGGAACCTGGTTGGCGGCGGAGGCCATGAGGCTCAACAAT
>DOBD01000065.1:3376-3513 GCA_003506275.1 Bacteroidales bacterium
AGTATATAGTGCAAGTTTACGGTGTTTTTTTGATTAATCAAGAGGGTTTCTTAAAAAATGTAGGCTTTTGAGGTGCTTTTTTGTGTGCTTTCGCTCTTGAAAATGGTATGCTTCGATCTCGCGAGGGTTGGCACCCC
>DOBD01000304.1 GCA_003506275.1 Bacteroidales bacterium
GCCTAACCCCGCCTAGGGGAGCGGGATCGAAGGGTTAAAAACAAATGGTATAGAAACGTTGCAAAGAGAACCATGAGATGGCAACCCTGCAGGGTTGCCATCCCTTAAGAACCCCGCTTAGGGGAGCGGGATCGAAGAAAATAAACCAAGGTGACTCAACGCTTTCACTTTTGAGACACCCTCTTTTGTTTTTCCTTAGGGAGGTTTTTAACAAATAAGGCGGTGTCGTTGATGGTCTCTTGCAAGGGTGTGAACGCAAAGTCCAACTCATCGATGATGCGTTGGCTTGAGTAGCATTCCGGTTGCGCGATGGAGCGCAGGGTGTCCTTGGAGAGTTGTGACGGTTTACCGGTGAACCAGCTGAGGAGGGAGGAAATCCAGACGGCTATCCTGAGCAGACCCAAACCAGCCCTGATAAGCGGTGGCTTTTTCCCGAATGCGTTGGTGATGAGGGCGAAGAGGTCTTTGTTGTGGCAGTTTTCTGCCACCATGACATACCGCTTGCCCGTGAGGTTTTTTTCAACCAAGGTGATGGCGGCTCTGGCGATATCCCTGACATCCACATAGCCGGTCTGCG
Organism: Bacteroidales bacterium; assembly: GCA_003506275.1. Classification (GTDB taxonomy): domain Bacteria; phylum Bacteroidota; class Bacteroidia; order Bacteroidales; family UBA1402; genus UBA8389. The sequence continues at coordinate 578 of DOBD01000304.1, forward strand.
AGTCTGTGTAAAAAGGGATACCTTTGGCGGCCACGTTGAAAATAAGCAAGCTCCCCCTGTCGGGCAAGCCCGGACCCAGGATGACACCGGGATTCAGGATGCTCACGGGCAGACCTTCGGCGGCACCCCGCCAGACTTCCAGTTCGGCGAAAAACTTGCTTTCCGAGTAATCGGAAACAGGCTTGCTCATTTCCCTGGACGTTTCTTCATCGATGAGGCCGGTGTCGCTTTCTTTACCCAACGCAGCGATGGAGCTGATGTAATTGAAATGGTTGACTCCGGCCAGCAAGGCGGCATCGACCATATTGGCTGTTCCCTTGACGTTGGTGCGTAGCAGCGCATCCCTTTGGCCCTTGCCAAACGATACCAGACCGGCACAATGGTAAACAACCTCGGTACCCATCAACGCTTCTTTGAGATGGACGTAATCCAGTGTGTCTCCATAGGTCCATTCAATAGCCCTATGTAGTTCCTGAAAGGGCACAGCATAAAAATCACTGATCAACCTAAGTTGCTCGAAAGAAGCTTGCTGTCGTACTAAAGCTTTTATACGACTACCCTTAAGGTAGAGCTGGACGAGCAAATGCCCACCCACCAGGCCTGTACTTCCTGTGATGAAGACGCGTTGCATGGGGCATGACTGTGTTGGTCGACAAAAATACGAAAAGAATGCGTACTTTTACGGCAAAATTCCAGGCTTTTATATGCAGGATACGTTGCTTCATACGGTTGATACGACACAAGCATCGGCTGTGCTCCTGATGCCGCCTGTAAATGTAACGACCACCACCGCTCCCGCCTATCCTTTCCGGCACGATGGTTTGCTGCGCCCTGTCAGTACCATTTCAGAGACCTTCTTGTTTTCCTTGTTGCTTTTGCTGTTGTTTGTCCTGCACAAGGTGATTAAAACCGGTCCAGTGGTCGTCTGGGACATGGTAAGAAACCTGCTTTTTCACGAAGAAAGAGCCTTTACGCGGGAATCGTTGGTTAAGAACAACCTGTTTGTTTTGTGGCCAATCAATCTTTTCCTGGTCAGTTTTGGAGCCTACGGTTTTTTACAGGTTTATCAGCAAGAAAGACCGGCAGATACCTGGCTGTTTTGGAAACTGGCACTTTTTACCTTGCTTTTCTTGACGACCAAGCATTTGATTTACAGGCTAGTTGCCTATATTTTTTTTACTCCCGACTTGGTGCGCAGGTGGTTACAAGGAAACCAGGTCATGCTGACCGCTTTCTCCGTCAGTCTCATTCCCTTGCTGTTGCTCAACGAAATGGGGGTTACCCTGCCCTTGCTGCTATTGTATGCATGGCCGGTTGCCTTTTTAGTGATACCTAGAATGGCCTACGCCTACAAGGGGTTGAACTTTTTTCTTTTGGGACATGGCGGATATTTCTATATGATTTTGTACCTTTGTGCCCTGGAAATTTTGCCTTTATTGTTGTTTTTTAAGGGGATTTTCCTCATTCAATAGTAATCTCTAATTAATAGTTAATACGTTGAAGATCAAGAATGTGCTTGTGTCGCAACCCAAGCCAACCTCCGAAAAGTCACCTTATTACGATCTGGCAGAAAAGTATGGGTTGAAGATTGATTTTCGCCCTTTTATTAAGGTGGAACCGATTTATGCCAAGGAATTCAGGCAACAACGCATTTCCATTCTGGACTACACTGCTGTTGTCTTTACTTCAAGAACGGCTATTGACCACTTCTTTCGCCTTTGTGAGGAAATGCGCCTGACTGTTCCAGAGTCCATGAAGTATTTCTGTATCAGCGAACAGGTAGCCCTTTATCTCCAGAAGTACATTATTTACCGTAAGCGGAAAATCTTCCACAGTGTCAATGGTAAGGCCGACGAATTGGTTCAGCTTATCCAGAAGCATGGTACGGAAACGTTCATCGTTCCGGTTACGGATGTTCACAAAGAAGACCTGTTGGTCAAATTGGATGAGAAAAAGGTGGACTATACCAAGGCTGTGATGTACAGGACGGTCAGTAATGAATTCGGCATTGACGAACCTTTTGATTACGATATGTTGGTTTTTTTCAGCCCTTCCGGGGTTGCTTCATTATTAAAGAACTTTCCCAACTTCGAACAAGGTGATTTGGCCATCGCCACGTTGGGACCAACTACGGCCAAGGCTGTCAAGGATTTCGGCCTTCGACTGGATGTCGAAGCTCCTACCCCGGAGACGCCTTCCATTACGGCAGCCCTTGATGCCTTCCTGAAGGAAAACCACAAGGCCAGTAAGAAATAGGGTTTACGCCCGTAACTAAACGCTGTTTTCAGGTAGAATAGCTACCTTTGTGAAAACAGCGTTTTTTTATGTCCGTATCGACCGCAACCTTTCCAAAAGCAGAACACCTATGTGGTGAAAAACGGGTGGATGCCCTTTTTCATCAGGCTGCCTCGTTTGTCAGTTACCCGTTCAGGGTGCTTTGGACAATCGAACCTCAGCCTGTCGGTACGCCTGGCGGAGCTGTTGTCTTGATTAGTGTGTCGAAACGTAAGTTCAAGCACGCTGTCGATAGAAATCACATCAAGCGGCTGGTCAGGGAAGCTTATCGTTTGCATAAACACCTTCTTTTTGAGAGCCTTGAACCAGGCATGCACCTGCAGGTGGCCTTTATTTGGATACCGTCCGAGCGAATGACGTTTGCCGCTGTTGAAAACCGTATGCGGACCACGTTGCTTCGTATTTTGTCTGAATGTACTCCTCATACCACGAACCATGACGCTGTTGAAACGCATCCTTGAATCCATTGTTTCAGCCCTGAAGGTAGGGTTGGGGTGGTTCTTCCTGGCTTTGATCCGCTTCTACCAGGTGGCGATTTCGCCGATGACCCAATCGTCTTGCCGCTACACGCCGACCTGTTCCCAATACGCGCTGGAGGCCGTGCGTAAATATGGCCCTTTTAAGGGCGGATGGCTGGCCATCAGACGATTGGCTCGCTGTCATCCATGGGGCGGTCATGGGTACGATCCTGTGCCTTGATTATGTACATTGATATTCATTCACACCAACCTACAACCCGGGCAGGCGTTTTCAGGGTGTTCAACCTCATGGCCGGAGCTTCGGAGACGCCTTTTTCAGCGCCCCTGGATGAGGGCCTGGTGTTTAGCGCCGGTGTTCATCCTTGGGAAGCAGACAGTACAACAACGAAAGTTTGGTCGGCGTTGGAAAATCTGGTGATCAAGCCAGAGGTATTGATGGTCGGTGAAATAGGGTTGGATAAACTAAAAGGGCCGTCACAGGAGGTTCAGATGGCAGTATTCAAACGGCAGTTGTTGCTGGCCGAAAGCGTATCCAAGCCGGTTATCATCCACGCTGTACGGTCATCAGACGCCCTCATGGCCCTCAAAAAGACCACGACAGGTATTCCGGCCTGGATTATTCATGGTTTTAGGGGTGGACCTGTGGAGGCTGCCAATTGGCTGTCTCATGGTTTTTTCCTGTCCTTTGGCCCGGATTTCAATCCAGCCTCCTTATTAGCGTGCCCTCCTGGGCTTTTTTTTCTGGAAACCGACGAAAAAGGTGACATTGTGGCGCTGTACGAGCAGGCGGCCTTGGTGATGGGCTGGTCTCTCGATCGTTTGGTGTCAGTGGTGGAAGCTGCCTGGGCTGGTTTGTTTCCCAGTGCAAACAAAAAGGGCCGGTGGTAAGACCGGCCCTTATTATGGAAGGTTGAGTATTATCCGATAAACTTGTAACCAACACCCTTGATGGTGGCGATGTATTTTTCGCCGATTTTCTCACGGATCTTGCGGACGTGAACATCGATGGTGCGGTCGCCCACGATGGACTTGTTGCCCCAGACCAATTTGAAGATTTCTTCACGGGTGAAGACCTTGAGGGGTTTGGATGCCAGTAAAACCAGCAGTTCGAACTCCTTGCGAGGTAAGAAAATGTCCTGGCCGTCTTTGTATACCAGGTAGCGTTCTCTGTCAATGACAATACCCTTTTGGGGGATGGCATCCTTATTGGCGCCCAGGAAGCGGCCAAGAATGATTTGTACCCTACGGGAAACCAAAATCGCACTGGTTTCGCGGTAGCCGAGTTCATCAACACCAAGGTCGAACCATTCGAGTTGTTCTTCGATGGTTTGATTGTTGTCGATTAAGAAGTAGAGATGGAATGGAATCTCTTCTTTCAGTTTTTTGATTTTTTTGCACAGTTCAATGGCCTTTGGGTCGTCTGCGGGTGTATCCACAAAAACCAGGCAGGGCTTTTCGTCCGTGATGAATTCAGTCGCTTTCTGAACGCTGTAGGTGTTTTCAACAACAGCCCTTGAGTTCATCAGCGAATCATGCACTTTGGTGCCCAACACTGAACCTTTTACAGAAAAAATCAACACATTACTTTGGAGTGGTTTCATAAAGGATTGATTTTTAAAAAAAGTGAATATCAGGTTGAATGAGATAATTGTAATTGTCTATAAATGAATCCAAATACTATTATGACATACAAAGATAATTCATGATGTCGGTTAAATCAAATTTTTTAAATATTTTATAGTGGATTCTAAAATAAGACGTACTTTTGCACACAAAAGTTCACTCAACGTAGCGTTTTTTGCCCTAAAATAACATTATTTAACAGTTATTCAACCAAGACAAGTACTCTTTCTTACATGGATTTTATTGAAGAATTACACTGGCGTGGCATGATCCACGATAGAATGCCGGGAACAGACGAGCAATTGAAAAGTGGCATGACAACGGCCTATCTGGGCATAGACCCAACGGCTGACTCGTTACATATCGGCCATTTGGTCGGCGTCATGATGTTGATGCATCTCCAACGTTGCGGCCATAAGCCAATCGCCTTGGTGGGTGGTGCCACCGGTATGATTGGCGATCCCTCACTCAAATCACAGGAACGGGTTTTGCTGAGTGAAGAAACGTTACGGCACAACCAGGAGGCCATCAACNNCAAACGGCAACTTGCCCGCTTCCTGGATTTCGAAAGCGACGCACCCAATGCCGCCGAGTTGGTTAACAACTACGATTGGATGAAAAACTACTCCTTTTTGAATTTCATCCGCGACATTGGGAAACACATCACTGTCAATTACATGATGGCCAAGGATTCGGTCAAGAAGAGGCTGAGCGGTGAGACCAGGGACGGACTTTCGTTCACCGAGTTTACCTACCAGCTGCTTCAGGGTTATGACTTTTTATATCTGAACGCCAACATGAATTGCAAACTCCAGATGGGCGGAGCCGACCAGTGGGGCAACATAACCACAGGCACTGAACTTATACGCCGCATAAGCGGCAACGAGTGCTTTGCAATCACCTGTCCCCTGATAACAAAATCGGACGGCACGAAATTCGGCAAGACCGAGGGGGGCAACATATGGCTTAATCCTGACTACACTTCACCTTATAAATTCTATCAATTCTGGCTCAACGTCAGCGATGAAGATGCCAAGTGGTACATAAAAGTATTTACCAACATCTCAAAAGAGGAGTGTGAGAGGTTGACAGCCGAGCACGATGAGGCTCCTCATCTGCGTCTGCTCCAGAAACGGCTTGCCAAGGATGTGACCTGTATGGTCCATAG
>DOBD01000121.1:0-8161 GCA_003506275.1 Bacteroidales bacterium
CATGGGGATGCGCGTCCAGGGCACCAGACTGTCAGGGTCGAAGTCTCCCAGTTCAAACCTGGCCTTGAGCAGGCGTTTAAGGCTGACATCAAGTTCGGATTCCGCAATCAGCCCCTTCTGAACTGCATCAATCAAAGCCCTGTAGCTGCGGCCGCATTCCAGGTCGGTGCCTGATCGGACGGCTGCGCTGGAGGCCGCAGCCGCATCAGGATGGGTAGCATGCTTGCCTTTTTCGTAGAAGTCATCGATGGCTCCACAGTCGCTCACCACCACGTGTTGATAGTTCCATCCCTCTCTCAGGATGTTGACCAATAACTTGTCGCTCCCACAGCAAGGATCTCCTTCATACCGATTGTAGGCACACATTACCTGTTTGACGTTGGCCTCCTGAACCAATGCCTTGAATGCAGGCAGATAGGTTTCCCACAAGTCTTCGGGATTGATGGCTTCTGCGTTGAAGCTATGGCGGTTCCATTCGGGACCGCTGTGCACTGCGTAGTGTTTGGCGCAAGCCATGGTCTTGGCATAGTGGCTGTCTTCAGGTCCTTGCAGGCCTTTGACCACAGCCACCCCCAGGCGAGTGGTCAGGTAGGGGTCTTCACCGTAGGTTTCCTGTCCACGACCCCAGCGTGGATCCCTGAATATGTTGATGTTGGGTGTCCAGAACGTCAGGTTCTTGTACTTGCCACGACGACCTTCCACCTGCTTGCTGTGAGTGGCTTTGGCCCTGGCTTCATCACTGACGGCGGTAAAGGTTCTGAAGACAGCGTCCTCGTCAAAAGTGGCTGCCATGCCGATGGCTTGAGGGAAGACGGTGGCATAGCCGCTACGAGCCACTCCGTGCAGCGCTTCGTTCCACCAGCCGAACTCAGGTACACCAAGCCTGGCTACTGGAGCCGACTGGTCTTGCATGAGGGCTACTTTTTCTTTCAAGGTGAGACGACTAAGGAGGTCCTGGGCACGCTCTTCGTGCGATAAGGACGGATTGGTGTAGGGGAACTGAGCCATCGAGGTTGAGGCTAGCCCTGTCAGAAGCAGACAAAGGAGCAGAGGGGTCGTTTTCATAGTGATGTTTAGGAAGTAGTTGGGCAAAAATAGGTTATTTAACCGATACAGAGGTCTACACCTGCGTGCAAAAGGCGTATTTTTTCCCTACTTTTGCAGGATGACCTTTATGCTATGAATCAGACACGCTTCCTGCTGCTTCTTTGTTGTTGGTTGGGTGGAGTGACCTTGCAAGCAAAGCCCTTCCTGACCATCGACTCACTCACCAGCGAAAATGAGGCTATTCAAGGTCGTATTTCCTTCGTGGTGCAGGATAAAACTGGTTTCATATGGTTCAGTTCCTTCAACGGACTGCATAAATACGATGGGTACACCATCCGAAAATTCAAATCGGAACCAGGCACCAATAGCTGCCTGGTGACCAACCGTATCGACGAAATCGTCGTCAACAGTCAAAATGATATATGGTGCCAGTCGGCCAGTCGTATTTACCTGTTCAGGCAGCACGACGAACAGTTTATCGACGTACAAATGGCCCTCGAGAAGAAAGCCGGTCAGTCAGTTTCCATCGCTGATTTTTTTACCCTTTCCAATGGGGCAACCTGGATGATCGGGCTCAATGGTTTGTGTATACGGGTGAATGACACCTGCCCGCAGGATAGTTGTCAGTCCCTCAATCTGGGGCTGGATCACAACCACGATGTGTTTGACATCCACCTGGATCAATGGGGTCGCGAATGGATACTCACCAAAAACGGCACCTTTCTCTATGGAAGGAAACAGGCCATCAGCACCCTTCCTTTCCGCTTTCTATTTGAGACAGGGTCGTCAGTTTGGTTGACAACGGCCTCCGGGGTGATGGCCGTACACACGGGCACGAACAAACGATTGACCGCCTTGTCGTTTCCCCAGCCAGTGCATCTTATTTATCATCAGGTGCTGTCACAAGACAGCCTGTTGGTGACAGCCACCGATCAAGGCCTCTATCTGACCAATACCACAACGCGTACAACCCGATTGCTGAGTCCGTTGGTGTTGGAAAGAGTCTACCGGGATACTGGCGGCAGGATCTGGGGGGTGGCGCCCGATCGCCGCATACACCGTCTTTCCGAGGATGGCGTCGACAAGGTGATACCCTTGCCGCTCGATTGCCGTTTTTCTGATACCAGGGTTACTTTTCGTATGGATGACGCAGGCTTGATGTGGCTGTTGTTTTACGAGACTGGGGGTATCCTGTATTTTGACGAAGCGCATCAGTCATTCCGGTATACTAAGAATTCCTACAAAGGCCAGGGAGACTACCATGGTTTTTTCGTCGACAAGCAAGGTTCTCTTTGGTACCGCCAACCATATACCTTGCATAAAGTCACGTGTCACAACGTCCCCGTCAAACTGGATCACCGGCAAGGACATGCGGAGCTCCGTAGTATGATGACGGATGACCAAGGCCGGTTATGGCTGGGTTTCAAGAATGGTGATATCTGCTTGTACGACAACCAGGATAAATTTATTGGACGCTTGCATCCCGATGGTCGAATCAGTTCAGCGACGCCGCTTTTCGGTGCCTCAGCCTATTGTCTGTATCATGACAGCAAGAGGCGGATCTGGATAGGAACGAGGGAACAAGGGCTCTACCTGCTTGAGCCTACTGACAGGAATGATGTGTACAAGATAGTTCACTACAACGGCTCCAATACAACCAGTGAGGGTTTACGGGGGGTAGCCGTCTATTCCATCACAGAGGATAGCTACGGGCAGATTTGGATTGGCACCTACGATGGAGGCCTCAACTTGTGGCAAGAGGGCCGTTTTCGGCACGCTGACAACGGTTTGGGCCGTCAAGGCTCAAAAGTGATGCCTCAGGCCGTTCGTTTTGTGGGTGAAGTAGCCCCCGGTGTGGTTATGGTTGGGTCCAAGGAGGGTTTGTTTGTGTTTGACGCGCGGTTTGAGTCACCAGAATCGCTCATCCTGTACCACAATGTCAAGGGGGGGCGTCCGGGAAGTCTCAGCGATAATGATGTGATGTATGTCTATCCTTCCGGTAGTGGCGCATTGTATGTGGCGACCAACAGCGGGGGTGTTGATCGTGTACTGTCCGATAACTTATTGTCCGATAACCTGCGTTTTGAAACCTTGACTAGAAAACAAGGACTGGCTTCAGACATTGCCTTTTCCTTGATTGAAGACGCATTGGGTCGGTTGTGGATCATCAGCAGCGACGCTTTCACCCGGTTGGATCCGGATACTGGCAGTGTCGATGTGTTCAGAACCTCCCAATTGGGTTATCCCGTGTTGCTGTCGGAAGCCATGCCTCTGTATAGAAACGGATTGTTTTATGTGGGAACGTTGTCCGGTCTGCTCACCCTGGATCCGCTAGCCTTGACCAAGCGGCGTTATCAACCACCTCTTGTGCTGACTGACCTGTTGATTCAAAACCAACCGGCCCTAAAACGTTTGAGGGAGGGTAACCAATTGACATTGAAGTCTAACGAGCGCAACCTGACGCTGCACTTCGCTGCCTTGGATTTCCAGCGCACGACCTCTATCCGGTACGCCTATTACCTGGAAGATGTGGACGAACATTGGACGGAAACCGATGAAAACCGCATCACCTACCTCAACCTACCCAAGGGGAAGCATGTTCTCCATTTGAAATCCACTAATGGCGACGGCATTTGGGTCAATAACGAACTATTGGTGTCGTTGTACGTGAAACCACGCTTTTTTGAGCAGTTCTGGGGTTACCTAGTTATGGTCATCATGGCACTGCTGCTGTTGTGGATGGTGTTTGAACTATATCACCGCTTCTACAATTTGAGGCACCGTCTGAAGCTGGAGCAGCAGATGACCGACATCAAGTTGNNAAGTTGAATTTTTTCACCGACATTTCCCACGAACTGAGAACCCCGTTGACCCTCATTGACGGACCTGTGAGCGAGGTGCTTGAGGATACGTCCCTGACACCCAGGTCTAGGCACTACCTGGAACTGGTACAAAGCAACGCCAGACGTATGCTGAACATGGTCAACCAAATATTGGATTTTCGCAAGCTGCAACACAACAAGATGAGCCTGTTGTTGGAACAGCTGGATATCAGGGTGTTACTTGAAGAGGTGATGGAACAATTTGAAGAACTGGCCCATCAGCACCGCCTCTCCCTCAGTCTTATTCAAACCTCTTCCGATTTGGACTCCCTTTGGTTGGACAGGGATAAGGTGGAAAAACTCTTTTTCAATCTATTGGCCAACGCCATCAAGTATACCCCCGATGGCAAAGCCATTACCGTTTCCGTAACACAACAAACAGAGGGGGTCTCCGTGACGGTGGCCGATGAGGGGCAGGGAATACCACGAGAACGCCTGGAGGACATCTTTCAACGCTTCGAAACGGTGGTTAAAAGCAACCTGTTCAAAACGTCTTCTGGATTGGGCCTGTCATTGGTCAAGCAGTTCGCCGATTTGCATCACGCAACGGTCACGGTTGATAGTGAGGAACAGAAGGGTAGCCGTTTCACGATTGCGTTTAAGCATGGCAAGGCGCATTTCGAGGGTGATATGGTGGATTACCTGGTGGATGATGGTGCTGAGTCCCGTCGGCCTTCAGGCGTACAACTTCTTCAGAAAGAACCTGCCCATGAAGTGGAAAAAACCACCGTACTGGTGGTAGAAGACAATCCTGACTTGAGGGATTTTATCCGTAACCTGCTCAGTGATCAATTCCACGTGGTAGAAGCCAATGACGGGGCTGAGGGATTGCAAGCCGCCAAGATGGTCTGGCCCGACCTGATTATCTNNGTGAGTCGTGTCAAGGCAGATCCTGATATTTATCATATACCTGTAATCCTGCTGACGGCCAAAGCCGGCGTAGAGAGTCGTATCAAAGGTGTTGAGTTGGGGGCCGATGATTATGTGATGAAGCCATTCAGTGCCAACTATCTCAGAGCCAGAGTTAACGCCTTAATCGAGCAGCGTAGACACTTACGGCTGCGCTTATTGGAATCCCTTTCTGAAAAAGCCGGTGGCCAAACCGCTTTGTCACTTGAACCCAGCTTGCCGCATATCACGCCGGCTGACGAGGTTTTTGTCCAAAAGGTGATGGCCTTCATGGAGACCAACATGGACAATGCCCAGTTGACCATCGCAGAGTTTGCCGAGGCACTTAACCTGGGGCGTTCCGTATTTACCAACAAACTGAAAGCCATCCTGGGATTGACCCCTGTCGAGTTTGTTCAGGAAATGCGTTTGAAAAGAGCCAGGCAATTGCTGGATACCCGCAACTTCACGATCATGGAAGTGGCTTATCAGACAGGATTCAATGATCCCAAATACTTCAGCCTTTGCTTTAAAAAATACTACGGGATGAGGCCTTCCGTTTATTTGAAACAATCCACCGAGGTACTTGATCGTACCGATACCACCGATATTACCGATACTACCGATGACACTGATGACACAACGGCACATTGTTAGCCTGCCCCGCCACTTGATTCTTGCCTTTACCCTTTTATTTTGTATCCCAGGTATGGCAGAAACCACTTCTGAAAGCCCTATTTCTCTGGTTGTAGATTCATCAATCATCCACTGTTGCTGTCCCTATTTGGGTAAGGTTATCAGTCCATTCGGTACAAGGAGTGGTCGAAAGCACACTGGCTCAGACATCAAATTACAGCATGGAGATACAGTCTCTGCGGCCATGAAAGGAGTGGTAAAGATGGCTCGAACCTACTCAGGTTATGGGAAATTGGTCATTCTGACCCATCGTGACGGCTTCGAAACCTACTATTCCCACTTAAGCAAACTACTGGTCAGTGTCGGTGATACGATTGAAGCCGCCCAACCTGTGGGATTGGGCGGCAGAACGGGCAGGGCTACGACCAATCACCTGCATTTTGAGGTCAGGCAGCATGGTGTGGCCCAAAACCCGGAGCGGTATTTTGACTTTGCGACGGGGGCGCTTAAAAAACCGTTGGTTGTTGGCGCCAGGGAGTTGGTTATTGGCTCCCGGCATCGGACATCCAAAACCGATAGTTCTATGGCTGATGTTGCTCAGGTTTCAGACAGTACGGTAAGAACAGCCGATCCAACCTATGAAGCCCCCCTGTATGTGCAGGTGCAAAAAGGAGACACCTTGTACTCCTTAAGCAGACGGCACGGCAAAACAGTGGCCGAACTTCAGGCACTCAATCAACTGAAAGGCACCCTGCTGAAGATTGGTCAGCAGCTCAGGGTTCACTGAGCGGATCCAGCAAGGTGTATCCACCCAAAGGTAGCGTCTTCAGGCTATCCTCAATCTCCGACTTATCACCTACGACCACCCAGATCATTTGTCCAGGTTGGACAAGGGTGGTGGCCGCCTGACGGACATCTTGGGTGGTCAGTTGTTGTAGGTCGGCGGAGTAGGTTTGCAGCCAGGCCGGTGTCTTTCCGAATTCCAGGGCTTTGACCAACGATCCGGTCAAACCTGACAAGGTTTCCCAGTCGTTGGGAATGGACAACACGGTATTGGTTTGTTCTGCCTTGAATTCTGTTTCGGTGATGGGTTTTGATGAACGGACACCGTTGAATTCCTTGAGCATCTCCAGCACGGTTTCCGCCGTTTTATCGGCTTGCACGGAGGTCGCCGCGACAAAGGCTCCTTGGCCGGTGTTTTGGCGTATGGTGGAACGAGCGCCGTAGGTCCAATGCTTTTCTTCCCTCAGGTTGGCGTTCAAGCGAGACAGGAAGGATCCCCCCAGCAGGGTATTCATCAGTTGGTAGGCCTCCCAATCCTTGTCGTAGCCAGTCGGTATGAGGTTGGCGGCCAGGACCACCGATTGGACAGCACCCGGTTTGTCAACTAGGTAAAGCTTGGGCTTGGCTGTCGGTGTGACGGTTGGGGTCTTTTTCACCGGTTGCTGCCCTTTATTCCATGTTGCAAACGCTTTTTCCAGTTTGGCTTTCAATTCGGCTTCGCTGATGTCTCCGGCTACCACCAGGAAGGCGTTGTTGGGTTTCAGCCAGGTCTGGTGAAAGGCCTGCAGGTCGGAGCGTTTAATGCCTTGTACACTTTTTTCGGTACCCAGGCCTGAGTTGGGCTGTCCGTAGGGATGGTCAGCACCATACAACAAGCCATTCAAAACACGGGCAGCCAGTTGGGAGGGGTTGGACAATTCTTGCTGGATGTTCAGGCGTTGGCGGGCTTTCTCACGCTCAAGGCTTTCTTCAGGGTAGGTGGGTTTGAGCAGTACTTCGGCGAAGAGGTTGAGGGATGCGTCGAAGCGTTGACTGAGGCTGTTGAGGGTCATGTAGGTCTTGTCCAGCCTGGAGTACACCTGCAAGGTGCTGCCCAGGTTGTTGATGGCATCGCTCAGTTCAGCTCCGGAACGGTTTTCCGTGCCCTCTGTCATCATGGTGGCCATCAGATTGGCCAATCCCGGTCGCCCAACCGTGTAATCAGCCGCATAACCGGCGTTGAAGCAAGCATGCATGCGAATGAGGGGCAGGTTGTGCTGTTCGATCAGGTAGACAGGAAGCCCGTTTTTCAAGGTGAAGGTTGTCGTGGTGGGGAAAGTGGTGGTTGGTGTTTTATCCACGGCGGGCATTTGACTTCTGTCCAGGTTGTCATCGGTGTTGCTGTGTTCAGGGTAGGGCAGGATGTCCAATCGGTAGCAACCGTCTTCCAACCAATCATTGGCGGTTTGTTTGAGTTGGGCGGCGGTGGCGTTCACCATCCAGGCCAGTTCTTGTTTGTAGTGGTCAGGTCGTCCCATATAGGTTTCACAGGCGGCCAACAGGTCGCTTTTGTTGCTTAACCGCTCCAGGCTGCGTACAAAGGCTGCGTAATAGGCCGTCTTCACCCGTTCGACTTCGGCCTCGGTAGGCCCTTCTTTGAGTAGGCGTAGTCGTTCTTCTTCCACCACGGCGTCGATGGCCGCGAGGTCCACGCCTTCCCTGGCGTTGGCGACGAGGTAAAATTGGCCACTGATTTCCTTGTCATCCACAAAGGCGAACACCTCGCTAGCCAGACCTTCATCGGTAACCAGTCGTTTGTACAGCCTGGACGATTTGTCGGAAGCCAGTATCATGCCCAACAAGTTGAGGTGGGACAGGGACTCAGACCCCCAACCCGGAGTGTTCCAAACCTTGTATAACCTGGCTTGAGGCACCCTGTCGAGGGC
>DOBD01000121.1:8211-9387 GCA_003506275.1 Bacteroidales bacterium
CGTCAAGGCCTCTTCAGGTTTGATGTCGCCGGACAAACTGAGCACGGCGTTGTTGGGGCCGTAATAGGTGCTGAACCACTCTTTGACATCGTCGATCGTGGCAGCTTCCAGGTCTTCCATACGGCCGATGACGGTCCATGAATACGGATGCCCCTGGGGGTAGGTGCCTTTGGCCAGCAGTTCTTCGGCAATATTGTAGGGCTGGTTGTCGTATTGGCGTTTCTCGTTCATGACCACGCCCCGTTGCACATTGACCTTGACGCTGTCCAGCCCTTTGGCCAGGAAGCCCATGCGGTCGGCTTCCAACCAAAGCACCCGCTCCAAACCGGCCTTGGTGAAGGTTTCGTAGAAGTTGGTCCTGTCGTAGTAGGTGGTGGCGTTGTTGTTGCCCCCACCCACTGTCTGGAGGATGGCATCGAAGTTGTCCCAATGCTCGGTACTGGTGAACATGATGTGTTCAAACAGGTGGGCAAATCCTGTCTTGCCCGGTTTTTCATTTTTACTCCCCACGTGGTAGTACNNCGTCAGACCGTTGTCCAACACGTATTTCGTGCAGGGAATGTCGATGTCGGGTAGATCGGCTTTTGAGGGCTGAGCCAGCAGGGATACGCTCATCATTACGCAAATTAACAAGGTTAGGTGTTTCATTGGTCGAAGATTTCAGGTGTTTGCTCGGTTTGCAAGCCTTTGTGAGGCCTGTGTGTCAAATACACTGGCAAAGGTGAGAAAAAAAGTGGTAGTTTGTCAGGGCTGTGTTAAGAATGCGCAAGAATGAGCGATTTTGTGTACTTTTGGGGCGATACCATGGCTAGAAAATCAAAGAAAATACCGGAACCGTTAGACCTCTCCGTGGAAGCACGGTGGATCAGGGAAACCTTGGGTGATTACGGCCGTTCGNNTCGGTGGTTGACGAATGGGCTGTTTTGCCGGAACGGATTAAGGGTCTGGTGGACCTGGCCGTTTCCGGTGATGTGCATCCTTTCCCCCAATACGCCTCGCATCTGTTGCTGCACGTGGCCAGGAAAAATCCCGAAGGCGTGGCCATTCATCACGATCAATTGCTGGATGGTGTTTTGTCTACCGACAATACGTCGGTCAAACGCAACGGTCTGGGCGCCTTGCTTTGCCTGCCTCTCCAGCCGTATCGCGAAGGTGATTTGCTCGACTGGCTCTTCA
>DOBD01000294.1 GCA_003506275.1 Bacteroidales bacterium
TACGGTCAGCAATAAAAGGTTCTTCAGTGTTAACAGGCGCTGTATCATAGCTGTTCGTTTGGGTTCCGGTTCACAAAGGTACATCAATTACCAGTCTTTTTCAGGATTCTTGGCCCTCCCCTGCTGCATCTGCAGTTTTTTGACCTTTTCCTGGGTATCTTTCTCATCTTGCATCAGGGCATCGAGCAATTGTTGGGCTTTTTCCCTTGACACCTGCTCCTCAGCCTCTTGCTGTTGTTGTTGCTGCTGTTGTTGTTGCTGTTTCTGCTGGTCATCCTGTTGCTGCTGCTGTTGTTGTTGTTCCTTGTCTTGTTCCTCCTTCTTTTCTTCGTCCTTTTTATCCTCCTTGTCCTGTTGCTGTTCTTGCTGTTGTTTTCTCAGGAGGGCTTGGGCAACGGCTAAATTGTAGCGGGTTTCATCATCGGCAGGATTCAGCCGGAGGGCGGATTTATACAGACTGACCGCTTTTTCATAGTCATTCACAGCCATGAGACTGTTGCCTGAATTATGAAAGATGGCAGCCTTTTTCAGCGGATCTGTTTCCTTGCTCAGGGACAATTGATACTTCTCAAAGGCCTCTTTCATTTTTTCTTGCTTGAACAGCGCATTACCCAGGTTGTAATTGGCTTCTTTCGACGTAGGATCCGTTTCCAACGCTTTTAAATAGGCAATTTCAGCCTCGGTGTACTTTTCCTTTTCGTACACCTTGTTACCTTGCCGGATGCTTTTTCGAACAACCTTTTGGGCATCCAGGTTGATGGGAACCATCACCAAAACGGATAGAAAAGTGATTATAAGACAGTTACGCATCATGGTCAAAACAATTTGATGGAACGGAACAAACGGCTGCGACGTTCTTCCAAAAAGACGTCAAGCATCAACAACACGAGAAGTATCCAGGCCAGGGCTTGAAACTGTTCATCGTATTCGCTGTATACGGCACCTTCCACATCGGCCTTGGTCAAGGTGTCAAGTTCTTTGGTAAGCACCCGTAAGGCAGCGTTGGCATTGTCTGATCGCACGTAGACGCCTTCACCGGCAGCGGCTATTTCACGGCACATGCTTTCGTTGAGTTTGGTGATCACCACATTGCCCTCCTTGTCTTTCCGGAAATCCTTACCGTTTCCTAAAGGAATGGGGGCACCCTGAAGGTCTCCCATACCCACCACATGTACCTGAATGCCTTGTTCGGCAGCCAATTTAGCGCTTTCCGTGGCGTTGTCCTCAAAATTTTCCCCGTCGGTAATAACGATGATGGCCCTTTCTGCGTCTCCCTTGGGGCCAAACGAGCGGTTGCACAAGTCAATGGCTGCTCCGATGGCCGTACCCTGAGTCTGAATCAGGTCGGGGGCCAAGGTGTTCAAAAACAACTTGGCCGACACATAATCGCTGGTGATGGGCAATTGAGTGAAGGCTTCTCCGGCAAAAATAACCAGCCCTACTTTATCGTCAGCCAGTTTATCCACTAGCCTAGAAATCAATTGCTTGGATTTTTCCAACCGGTTGGGGGTGATGTCTTCAGCCAGCATGGAATTGGACACATCGAGGGCTATCATGATTTCGGCCCCTTGACGGATGGCTTTCTCCTTTTTTGAACCAAATTGAGGGCCGGCTATCATGAAAACACAGACTGTCAAGGCTGCCAACTGTAGGATGGCCTTCAGTACAGGGCGCTTGCTGGATAAATCCGGCATCAGTTGGTATAACAAGATCGGATTGCCGAAAGCCTTGAGCCTGAGCCGTTGCCGCCTGCGTACCAGGAGCAGCAGCAGCACCAGCAAGGGTACGGCAAAAAGCAGGTACAGGTAATCGGGATTCGAAAAACGGAACATGGTGCTACAGGTTTAGGGGATACGACGTAATAAGGTGTGTCTGAGCAAGAACTCTAGCAGGAAGACCAGCAAGGCCAACAGGGCAAACAGCCTGTATTCTTCGTTTTTCTTGCTATATTCCTTGACGTTGAACTTGGTCTTCTCCAGCTTGTCTATTTCGTTGTAAATGTTTTTGAGGCTGCTGTTGGATGTAGCCCTGTAATACTCTCCACCGGTGATGGCGGCGATTTGTCGCAAGGGTTCTTCGTCAATAACTACATCAATGTCTTGGTATTGAACGCCATAGGCTGTTTGAAAAGGATAAGGCGCTTTGCCCTTGGTTCCCACACCGATGGTGTACACCCGGATACCGAATGTTTTGGCGATTTCAGCAGCGGTGATGGGATCAATGTCTCCCCTGTTGTTGGTGCCATCTGTCAACAAAATGATGACCTTTGATTTGGCTTCACTATCTTTGATACGGCTGATGGCGTTGGCCAATCCTAGCCCTATGGCGGTACCGTCTTCAACCAGACCGCTCTTGATGGAACCGAACAAGTTGAGCAAGACAGTATGGTCGGTGGTCAACGGGCATTGGGTAAAGCTCTCGGCTGCAAAGACCACCAAGCCGATGTTGTCGTTGGGTCGACCGGCAATAAAGGAAGAAGCGACCGATTTGGCGGCTTCCATGCGGTTGGGCTTCAGGTCTTCAGCCAACATACTGCTGGAAATATCCAGGGTGAGCATGATGTTGATGCCCTCGGTCGTCACATTCTGCCAGCTATTGGTGGATTGAGGCCTGGCTAACACCACAATGACGAGGGCCATGGCGATCATTCGTAGGATAAACGGCAGGTGCTGCAACCTGGTTTTCCAGGTTTTGCCGGCTTTCTCCAAGCTAAAGCTGTTGGATACCTGCAACGTGGCGTGGTGTTTTTTGCGCCTGACAATGTACCATGCCGTGATGGGCAGGATCAGGAGCAGCAACAACAAGTAGTAAGGTTGAGCAAAGATCATTTCGGTTGGTACTTTTTCAATTCATCGTCATCGTCTGTTGCCGTACTGGTCGGTGGTACCGACGTCGTTTCGGCAACGTTGCCATCGACTGAAGCCTCAGGCAAGGTTTCCTTCTGTGTTTCGGGGTCGGGTATTTCTTCTTGCTTTGTCTGATTGACAAAAAGATAGGCGTTCATCAGGCTTAAATCGTGTTCGTTCTCCAGGGGAATGAGTTTGGCGAATTTCACCAAGTCGGACAGTTGCAGGATTTGCTTGAGGTTCTGGTAAACGGATTGGGTATCCTTGTCCCGTTGGAACAAAGCCAGGATGTCACTGGTGGTCATTTCCGGCGCATTGACCTGGAAACGCCGTTCAATATACTGGCGCAGGATATCGGACAGCCGGGTGTAGAATTCCTTGTTACGACCGGCTATCCAGGGTCTATCCGTTTTCAATTTGTCAAGGGCCATGATGGCTGCCACATGCGGGGGCAAGCTAGCCAGGACATCTTCTTCCGCTTGATGGGCTTTGCGTTTCAGGTAACGGCGGTATAACCACCAACCTCCCAGCCCCAATACAGCGGCCAACAAGATCACCAGCAGGATCCACAGGTAATCGGCCAGTACAAAGGGCGGTTTTTGNNATTTTGATGGCCAGTTCATTACTAAACACAGGGTCCTTATCGACCATCACCTTGATGGGCGGTATGTAGTAAAGCCCTGAATCAAAGGAGGTAATCAGGTAATCTGCCCTTAATTTCACGAACGACGGATCCAATTCAAGGGTATCAACGGGTCGACGCTCGAGGATTTCCACGCCGTTGACCAAGCTGTCGCCGACAAAAGACGGAAAGGCATAGGTAGCCTTCGATGGTCCTGTCAAGGTGAGGTCAAGGAGTGTTTGTTGTCCAATGGGCATGGTGACCGAATCAATCACGGCATCCAGCGTGACTGACTGAGCCTTCAGAATGGGTGCGGTCAGTATCATACCGCCCATCACCAGGTGGAATAGGTATCGTTTCACGTTCATTCTTAACGGCGTAGGTTAAACAAACTAATCAGCGCTTTGACGTAATCTTCATCGGTAGACACCGTAACGGCATCGACCTGGCTTTTCTTGAACGTTTCCTGCAACTGTTGGCTGTGATTGGTCCACCAGGTTCGCCATGCCTGCCTGACAGCTTTCGAGGAGGTGTCCAGCAAGCGTTCATGGCCTGTTTCGGCATCTTTCACCGTCAACAGTCCGACGGAAGGCAGTTCTGTTTCGCGCTTATCGTACAGTTGAATGGCCACCACGTCGTGCTTACGATTGGCGATGGTCAAATCGGTCTGAAAATCCTTGACATCAATGAAATCGGATATGACAAAGGCTGTACAGCGTTTCTTGATCACACTGGTCAGGTATTTCAAGGCTCCTCCCAGGTTGGTACCGAGGCTTTGAGGTTGAAACTCGATGAGTTCACGGATGATGTAAAGGATGTGTGTCCGACCTTTTTGCGGGGGTATGAACTTTTCCAGGCGATCGGAATAGAAAATCACACCGATCTTGTCGTTATTTTGGATAGCGGAAAACGCCAGGGTGGCGGCAATCTCGGCCATAACATGACGCTTGAGTTGGGTGTGTGTACCAAACTCGCGACTGCCGGAAACGTCGACCAGCAACATGACGGTCAATTCCCTTTCTTCCTCATAAATTTTGACGTATGGGTGGTTGAAACGGGCCGTAACGTTCCAGTCGATGTTGCGGATGTCATCACCGTATTGGTATTCCCTGACCTCGGAAAAGGCCATACCCCTACCCTTGAAGGCCGTATGGTACTGGCCGGCAAAGATGTTGCTGGACAGCCCACGGGTCTTGATCTCGATTTTTCGTACCCGCTTTAAGAGTTCGCTGGTTTCCATACGTCCCGATTAAGGTACTTCGACGGCGTTGAGGATGTCGCTGATGATTTCTTCGCTGGTCAGGTTGTTGGCTTCGGCCTCGTAGCTGAGTCCGATGCGGTGACGTAACACATCATGGCAAACAGCCCTGACGTCTTCTGGAATGACATAGCCCCTGCGCTTGATAAACGCATAGGAACGGGCTGCCAGTGCCAGATTGATGGAGGCACGCGGAGAGCCACCAAAGGCTATCATTTCTTTCAGTTGTTTCAAGCCGTATTCTTCCGGATAGCGGGTGGCAAAAACGATGTCGACAATGTATCGTTCAATCTTTTCGTCCATGTACACCTGCCTGACCACTTGCCGGGCTTCCAAAATGTCGGAGGGTTTGAGCACTGGTTTGATGGCTTCCCTGGCTTCTCCGATGTTTTGTCGGATGATCCTGGCTTCTTCGTCTTTCTTGGGATAACCGATGACGACCTTGAGCATGAAACGGTCCACCTGAGCTTCAGGCAAGGGATAGGTTCCCTCCTGTTCGATGGGATTCTGCGTGGCCATTACCAGGAAGG
>DOBD01000249.1:0-6430 GCA_003506275.1 Bacteroidales bacterium
GCCATGAGTTTCACCTTGTCGGTCAACTGGTAATTCAATCCCCAGCCTATCGTGGCGAATCCAACATCGGCCTGACCTGTCCTGGCCCCACTGCCCACCTGGTGACCGATCGCGTTGCCACCTACGGCGGTATTCGGATCGTATAGATCCCAGCGCCACACAAACTGCAGGGGAGTGGTCAGGATTTGTTGAATGTAATACAGGTAGAAACCGGTGAAAGGCCTGAGGTAAATTGGCCCACCTGCCAGACCAGTCAAACTGGTAGAAGCATTGGCCAGTCCAGGTTGTTGACCTTCAATCCATTCAGCCCTTAATTGAGACCGTCCGGGAGCCCAGTTGAAAGCCAGTTGGGCATCGATGCCCAGGTAGCGTCGCAGGGCACGGCTCCCCCTTTCCTCTTGCTCAGCATAAAACACAGGAATACCTTCCCATTCACGCATCGTGTACATAAGGTTGCTGGTATGAGCCGGACCTCCCAGGTAACCGGACACACCCAAGCCCCAGGCCACGTTGTTTGAAAAAGCGGAGCGTTTCAACGACAGGTGGGCAATCAGATCCTTGTAGTGATCAGACTCAACAGCAATACCATTGCCATTGACCAAGGCCACATCCAAACCAAGTCCACTGAACAGTGTACCGGAAGGGCCCTTTACACTGACACGTACTCCCAAGTCGCGTTCACCGGGAAAGAGGGTTTGAAACAACCGGCTCCGTCCAGGAGTTTCCCGTTTACTTGATGAATAGGTGATTTCATAACCAAAAGGACGGTCAAAAACACCACCGGTCAAGGAAGCGATGTTCAACCAAGGATCAGTGAGTCGGAAGTAAGCATCATTGAGGACCAGCCCTTTTTCTGTCATGTCTACCTGTAAGACGGCGTTAGTCCAATCGTGCTCATAAGCCAGCTTGACCCTTCCCCTCCTGATCATAAACCGGTTGTCCACACCGGAAGCGAAGTTTCCCCCCGCCATGCTGGCCATACCAGCTGTATCAGCCACCTGATACTGCATCTGCACATATCCGGAAAGGGTTAAGGACTGACGTTTCTCCGTTGTCTTGACTGCGTCAGATGCGACAACAAGACCGCTCTTGACGAACAGTCCTACAAGGGCAAAAAGGCCGATAATGTACGTTCTTTTCATAGGTGTTGTGTCTATTCGGCTACAAAAGAACAAAGGTGATGTTACATTGGTATGTCATTTGACAAAAAAACAGAAACGGATGTATCTTTGTTTCAAACCCGTCAACCATGAAAACAAACAAAAAAACCAACAACAAGGCCAACAACAAGGCCAACAACAGGCCCCCAGCCGTTGCCGGTCAATTCTACCCGGATCGGCCAGCCGACCTCGAGCAGCATCTGGATGCCTGTTTTACGCCAACCCAGGTCATGTTGGACCAGCCTGTAAGAGCTTTGATTTGCCCCCACGCCGGGTATATTTTTTCAGGCGTCGTGGCTGCAACAGCCTTTGCACAACTGAATCATCGTTATAAGCGTGTTTTCTTGTTGGGCGCCTCCCACAGGCAAGCCTTTGACGGCGTTGCTGTCTTTTGCACCGGCGATTTCACCATGCCTTACGGTACCACCCCTGTCGATAAAACAGTAGGCAAAACCTTGGTCACCCAACACCCCCACCTATTCAAATCTGACCCAGAGCTCCAAGCTCAAGAGCACAGTCTGGAAGTACTCTTACCCTTTATTCATCGAAAACTCGGTGATCAGACGCCGGTAGTCCCCCTTCTGATCGGAACCATTGAATCCGATGCCTGCAAACAACTGGCCTTACTCCTAAAACCTTGGTTTACACCAGACAATTTGTTCGTCATCAGCACTGATTTCTCCCATTATCCCGAAGCTGAGGAAGCCAAACGGCTGGATGCCGAAACCATGGAGGCCATCTGTTCCAACCAACCTGAACGGTTGGAAAAGGTGCTGGGATTATACCCTCAACCACCTGTAAAGGGACTTGTCACACGGATATGCGGGTGGCGGGCCGTCTTGACCCTGATGCATCTCACAACCAACGAAGCGTTGACATACCATCCCCTTAAGTACGCCCATTCTGGAGAAAATCCCTTGTACGGGGAGAACAACAGGGTCGTCGGTTATTGGGCCATAGCGGTGGCTGAAAAATCGAGTGAGTTGACGTCAACTGCCAAATCAACCTTGTTAGCCTTTTCCAGACAGGTTCTTCAAGCCGCCGTCAAGGGGAAACCACTACCGACACTCCATCCTGACGATCTACCAGAATGTCTGAAAGTCAATGTAGGCGCCTTCGTCACCCTCCATCACAGAGGTCGGTTGAGGGGCTGTATCGGACAGATGACAGCCAATCGTCCCCTGTACCTGACCATTGCCGACATGACCGTTTCAGCCGCTCTGCACGATGGCCGATTCCAACCCGTCAGCCCGGAGGAACTCGGAGCCATCGACATCGAACTATCCATCCTTTCCCCCATGGAACCCGTTGAAAAGGTAAGCGACATCGAATTGGGCCGCCACGGCATCTTGATTGAAAAGGGCTGGCATAAAGGGGTATTCCTGCCGCAAGTAGCGGTGGAAACTGGCTGGGATCTTGAAGACTTTCTGGGGTATTGCTCCAGAGACAAGGCAGGATTAGGCTGGGATGGGTGGAAACAGGCAACGATATACCGCTTCACAGCCACTATTTTCAGTGAACAAGGCGACAAGACAGTTTAACCAAGGAGTTGATTTCCAATCGTTCAAGGCCAGCATCCGGCTATGGAAGCGCCGCAGTGGGGACAGCGTCCATCGTTCAATCGGTACGTATGTACCAGGTAGCCCCGTCTTCCCACGACCAATTGGCCACAGGTTGGGCAACGTGTATCTTCGCCGCCTTTATCCTGCACGTTGCCCAGGTACACGTATTTAAATCCAGCCGACCTGGCCACTTGCTCCAGCGCTTCCAATGTTTCGATGGGCGTGGCTTGTCTGTCCGTGAGTTTGTATTGAGGAANNCTTAGGTGCAACGGTGTGTCGGCATGTCCTTGTCCGACCAACTGCCGGAAAAACAACTCCGCGACAGAGGGATCATCGACCATACCGGGTATAATCAACTGCGTCAGTTCCAACCAAACGCCTCTGCTCTTCAGGGTGTTCAAGGTATCGATCACCGGTTGAAGCCGTCCACCCGTCAATCGCAGGTGCGTGGCTTCATCAAACGCCTTGAGATCGATGTTGGCCGCATCGATCACCTCACACAATGCTTCCAGGGGTGCCTGGTTTAGGTATCCGTTGGAAATGAGCACAGTTCTAAGTCCCCTGGCCTTGGCCAACCTGGCTGTATCCAGCATAAACTCGTAGAAAACGGTGGGTTCGGTATAGGTAAACGCCAGACTGTCCACACCCTCGAACAAGGCTTTTTCCACCACTTCTTCAGGGGTATGAGCCCTCCAAGGCACCGCTTCAGGGGGTTGTTGAGACAGTGTCCAATTCTGACAGTTCAGGCAACGAAACGTACAACCGGCTGTAGCCAAGGATAATATGCCGGAACCTGGATAAAAATGATACAGCGGTTTCTTTTCAATGGGATCAACCCCCAACGCACAGAGCTTACCGTACGAAGTGCTGAACAGTCGGCCAGCTCTGTTGATTCGGGTCTTACACAAGCCTGTTCGCCCATCGGGTAAGACACATCGATGGGGGCATAACAAGCAACGAACCTTTTGGTCGGGCAAGGCTTCCTGCCAAGCGGCCAGTATTTCAGGCATCATGGTCAAGGTGCTTTCTGCAGTTTAAATCGTGCGGTCATGGGTTGGGAACCGGCGGCAGTGAGCCGTCCGACATAAATACCGGGGGGCAGTTCGGGTATAGAGAGATTCCATGTGTGCCGTCCGGCCGGCATCCAACCAGCATCGGCCTGCCAAACCAACCGTCCGGCCGGGTCGTAAACAGCAAGACCGACCTTGGATGTGGCCGATAAGGCAAACAACAAGGCAACGTCCGTCTTAAACGGTTGAGGTGCCACCACAACATCCATACTTGGAATGACATGCTGGTTTTCCAGCACATTTGCCAGGTCAAACAAGCCGGCCCCGNNGTTCTAAAAAAACAGCCGTCCGCTTTGGGAAATACGAGCCTTCCATCCAGGCCCTATTGGCATCGTAGTGTACTTCTTTACGGTACAACAGCCCCTTGGTTGTATAAGGATGGACATCCCTGCGGTAGTCACCCCAGCGGGCCGCTTCGGCGTATAGTGCGTTGTCGATGGGGTCGGCCAACGACTTGAACGTAGCCAACGCTCCTTCAGGACTCAGAGCGCCTCCATTAAAACAATGCAAACGGATCCTGTCGGTCAGCCGCTCCAAAAAATCAGGGTTCTTCCTCAGTTGTTGAAACAAATAGGTTGGCTTGGCTTTATTGTTCTTATCCAACACGTTACCATCCACCGTTTTCAGTAGATGTTCCGAATCCCAGCAAAGAAAGATAAACCCTTTGCCTGGATTCACCCGGTTTCGAATCGCAATCCAATTGTGGTTATCCCAATCAGTGTTGCTGCCGTAGTAATTAATCAGCATGTAGTCAATAAAGTTGTCAACATCAAGCAAGGCTTCAACAGTGGTATCCGGACTGCCATCCTGCCTGACTCCCAGCATCCGCCTGTAAACAGCGGGTTTGGCGGCAGAATCAGCCAGACTAATCAATGCATTCCAGGCCTCCAATGTACCTTCTGTCGCTTCCGGTACTTGTTGGGGCTCTCCCACCTTAATGACATCCCATTCCGACTTTTTACCACCCAGGTACGCCTTGCAAAAATCATCGTCCACCCGCTCGGTGGGGTTGTACAAACCCCAATAGAGCCCATTAATAAACAGATGGGCATACCCGCCTCTACCCGACACATGGCCCATTTTTAGTTGAGTTTCCTTGGCCCATCGATCTCTGGTATAAATGGCTTTAGCCCGTTCAGCCTCTGTTTGATGCACCCAGGTGTGACCGAAACCGGCCCTTAAAAAGAATGAATTCACCTGGGGTGTGCTACCGGTGCCAAACAAGGGATAAGGAAGTTTCGGTAAGCCGTATTCGGATTGAAAATCCAGCCGGAACGAATGCTTGGGGCACTTTTCTGCCAAACGGCTGTGACCACCGTGCAGTTGCAACCCACAGTCGGCCTGCAGGGAGCCGCTGTCGCCAGGAAGGATGTATTCAAATGAAGCGGGNNATGCCCCCTGTTAGTTCATTGTTTTCCTCACTAAACAGATGGTTTCTGTCGGTCACTAACGAAACAATGGGCAGTTCTTTCAGACTGTTCCTGACAGCGGCTTTATACTCTACCGACTCCATCAACTCAGGATCCATCTCATAATCAGCAGTGGCCGTACCACTGATTTGAGCGTACTTGCCCCAAACAACAGGGTAACCATCCGGGTTGTTCGGTTGGTTGTACACATCCCTAAGCAGGATATAGGTACTGGTGGCCACCGGACTGCTCAACACCTGGCCTATAGCGTCAGTTCTCACAGCAACGACCCTTAAGGGTGTCGAACTACTGATGGTCAAAGGAAATTTGTACAGGGAACCGTTGTCGGACGTTGGCACACTGCCATCCGTGGTGAAGTATAGCTTGGCAGCCGTGTCTGCGCAGGTCAGTGACAAACTGAAAGACTGTTCATACAGTCCCCTGGGCAAGCTGAAAGCAGGCGCTGGCACCGTATCCGGTACTGATGTTTCCAAAGCCCCCATGTTCCATACGGGGCATACAAGGATAAACAGGGTAATCAATACCCTTAGGCAACGGGGGTTGGCAAGGCAAAACGTGTTCTTCATACGTCTCAAAGGTAGTGAATTGAAGCTAATCCATATGTCGCGTTTGTTCAAAAAGGGTGGATAACACCCCATAAAACAGCACGGCAACCAGATTTTGAAGATAAAAGGTCAGGATTGTAACCTGAGATGAGAGGATGAATGCTATATTTGTTTTTCATTGCATCACACTCCAATACTATGATACGACGTACACTCATCCTGGCCGTCAGCTTGCTGCTGACCCTGGTTCTCAACCTGTCTGCCCAATCACCCCGACAAATCACCTCGTTTGACGCCGACTGGTCCTTTTTCCTCGGCGATGAGCCCAATGCCTCTTCCCCGGCTTTCGACCATGCTTCCTGGCGCGTGCTTGACCTGCCCCATGACTGGAGCATCGAAGGTCAATACGACATGAATCATCCCACAGGCAGGGGTGGCGGTTACCTACCCGCCGGGATCGGTTGGTACCGAAAAACCTTTCCATCACCAAGCTCCCTCAAAGGCAAACACACCTTTATTGAATTTGACGGTGTGATGGCCAACAGTGAGGTCTGGATCAATGGTCAACACCTGGGCAAACGCCCCTACGGTTATACATCCTTCCGGTACGACCTCACCCCCCACCTTAAACCGGCCGGCCAGTCCAACAGCTTGGCCGTCAGA
>DOBD01000249.1:6456-9118 GCA_003506275.1 Bacteroidales bacterium
TCACTGGGGTGTCTTCATCACCACGCCCGAAGTGACAGCCAACCAAGCGACTGTCGATGTGGCCATCGATGTAAAAAATCTGGACACCAAAGCCACCACGGTGACCGTCCAGACCACTTTGAAAGGTCAGGACGGACGCAGCATCGCCTCAACCCCTTCCAAACTAACCATTAAGGCCGGTGAGACAGCCAACACCAAACTACGCATTACCGTCGACAAACCTCAACGGTGGGACATCGACCAACCCAACCTGTACACCGCCATCACGACCATCATGTCGGGCAACAAAGCCATTGACGAAATTACCACCCCCTTCGGCATCCGCAGCTTCCACTTTGATGCCGCCACTGGTTTCTACCTCAACGGTGTCAATCGAAAAATCCTGGGCGTTTGCCTGCACCAGGACGGTGGACCCTTGGGTGTCGCCGTTCCCCTGGCCGCCTGGGAACGCAGGCTGAAAGCACTTAAAGCCATCGGCGTCAACGCCATCCGCGCAGCCCATAACCCCATGGACCCTGGCTTTTACGACCTCTGTGACCGCATGGGTTTCCTGGTCATGAACGAAACCTTCGATACCTGGACGGTGGCCAAACCCAACGGCACCAGAGGCTACAATCTTTTTTTCAACGACTGGTGGGTGACCGATACCCGCGATGTCGTACTGAGAGACAGAAACCACCCATCGATTATCCTCTACAGCATCGGAAACGAAATCCGTGACAGGCTAGACCGTGAAGACGGACAACAACGGCTCCTCAACCAGCGCAACCTTGTCCACAAGCTTGACCCCACCCGCCCGGTAACCATGGCCTTGTTCAGACCCAACGAAATGAAGGTTTACGACAACGGAGTAGCCGAACTATTGGACATCGTGGGCCAGAATTACAGGGAATCCGAACTGGTAGCCGCCTGGAAAGCCAAACCCGAACGTAAGGTGATTGGAACAGAAAACAGGCACGACAATCAAGCCTGGTTGATTCTACGGGACAACCCCTTCATGTCCGGACAGTTTTTGTGGACAGGCATCGACTACCTGGGTGAAGCCAACTGGCCTGAAATTTCCTGGGGAACAGCCTTGCTCGACCGCAACGGGTACATGAAACCCATGGGCTTCGAACGGCAAAGCTGGTGGAGTCCCAAGCCCATGGTGAAAATTGTCAGAAGCGATGACAACGCCGGCAGAGGCGGTCTGAAAATGGACTGGACACCGGCTGACTTTGGCACCTACGATGAAGCCCATATTTTCGTATACAGCAATTGCGACGAAGTGGAACTCTTCCTCAACGGGGAATCCAAAGGCCGTCAAACCATCCACAAAGATGCCACCCCCCGCTTCTGGAACATCGGGTTTGATCCAGGTGTCTTAAAAGCCGTTGGATACAACACGGGTGTTGAAGTCGCTGTCGATGAGCTGGTCACCGCAGGAACTGCTATCAAGCTCGATTTAAAAGCTGAACGAGGTTCCGTTAAAAACAACTGGGAAGACCTGGTGTATGTGACAGCCAGCTTCATAGACAATGCAGGTAAGGTTAATCCCAACGTCAAATCCCCCATCACGGTTAAGGTGAGCGGTTCCGGTACCCTGGTGGCGCTGGACAATAGCAGCCTCTTTTCCCACGAACCGTACAAGACCAACGTTCGCACGGCTGTAGATGGCAGGGTCATTGCGCTTATCCAGGCCACGGCCGATAAAGGTCCCATCACCATCACGGCCGAAGCCGAAGGCTATCCAAAAGCCACCTTAAACCTGGAGGCTATTACTGAATATCGCTAGGATTGGGTTGGGTTTTTTCGTGTTTCACCCAAATCAAGGCGTCCACATCGTACCCCAGTTTTTTGGCTAGGTCAAGGTAGGCTTCCTTGATATCATCCGGAATGGATTTTTCTCTGGACAAGATCCAGAGATACGACAGGTTCTTTCCGGCAATAAGGGCATACGTATACGCATCGTCCAGAGCGATAACATTGTAACCCGAAAAAAACGGCCCAAAGAAAGACACCTTGAGTGCTGCCACATCGGTAGCGCCTCTGAACTTCGCCCTACCAATGGCCTGTTTCCAACGGAGGTTAACATAATCAAACCCCCGATTGTCCACCTTGATACTACCATCTTCATTGACGGAATAAGTCGCAGTGGTGTTGTCGAGATTCCGTTCGAAACGAAAATCCAGACGAGCAATCTCATACCAGGTTCCCAGGTATTTTTCTTTATCAAACGGACTGACAGCTATAGCCCCTTCAGGGATGCTGGCACACGACTGAAAAGCAAAAAGGCCACAGAGGCCCAGGAAGAATAACGGTTTCATGGTGGTTATTGATTGATAGTGTCAAGTATAACAAACCTGACACCGTTTTTGTTTACTGCTTCTTATCTCTCTTCGATTCCGCTCCCCTGGCGGTGCGCTCCGTTAGAGACAACATCAAGCAATTACCACGTATGGAAGTACCTACCAGATAACGCTACCTGAAGCGATGGTATGCCAGTCTCAAACCGCTACTTGGCTCAATGGTATGATGAACAGGGCAAGTCTCTGAAAAGATGCCAACTGACTTTGGACTGCTTTCTATTAATGGCACTTGGAGTGGTTGGGCGTACTTTGGTACTCTCTTATGAGGTAGTGCATTGTTGGTATTACTGCGGGAGCGCACCGCCAGCGGGATT
>DOBD01000132.1 GCA_003506275.1 Bacteroidales bacterium
TTCCTGGTCTTCCTTGATGAATTCGATGAGGAAGCGGCTCAGGAAGGTGCCAATCAGGAAGATGCCCAACAGAAGGCCCTCCCTGTGCTTGGCAGTGGCCTGTTTCCAGTAAAGAAAGTAGGTAACCAGGAACGTGGCCAGGTAGCTGAGGGCTTCGTAAATCTGAGTGGGATGCGACGGTTCGGTAAAAATGGGCTCGGCTCCGTGTTGCCAGGCTCTGATGTTCTCAATAAAACGGAATCCCCAGGGNNAGGTCGGTCGTGTGGCCGTAGATTTCGTGGTTGGTCAGGTTGCCCGTACGAATCAGGATGGCGGCGAAAGCAACCGGCACCACCAATCTGTCCAATGTCCATAGCATATTACGGTGCGTTACGTAGCGGGAATACAGGGCAACAGCCAGGATGATGCCGATGGCGCCGCCATGGCTGGCCAGGCCACCTTCCCAGACTTTGAGGATGTCCCAGGGATTTTCCTTGTATAAATCCCAGGCGTAGAAAAAAACGTGCCCTAACCTGGCTCCTATAACAGTAGCGACGATAATGTATACGAAGAGACTGTCAACCCAGTTGGATTTGACTTTNNTTTCGTGGGCGAACATTTTGGTCATCATGACCAGGCCCACGTAAAAAGAAATGGCAAAAAACAGGCCGTACCAACGGACCTCCCAGTTGCCAATGAAAAAAATGTCGGGTCTGAAGGTCCAGGTGATGTAGTTCAACATGGCTAGAGGCATTATGGGCGCCGGCGGCGCTTGTTACGGGCAAAAATACCAAAAGGTCACGAAACGAGCGCTGAAAACTGTGTTTTTTCCGAATCTTTTGGGAAAAAAAAAGAAAAGCCCCTCCCGCTGTTACAAAATTGGATAAAGACCGTCTTTGTTTCATCGTGTCAATCAGAAAATACATTACTTTTAAGTCTGAAATCTTCTATCAATGAGTGAAACTAAGCAGGCCATTGTCATTGGAGCGGGCGTAGGCGGATTAGCCACTGCCATACACCTGGCCAAAGCAGGCATGGCCGTAACCGTCTATGAAAAAAACGGCCAACCTGGTGGCCGTTGTGGCAGCATCTGCAGGGATGGCCATCGGTTCGACCTGGGCGCCACCATTTACCTCATGCCTTCCATTTACAAAGATACCTTTGCCAAGTTGGGATTGCCGGTGGATCAACACCTGGAGACCAAGCCGCTCACCACGATTTATCGGCTGTACTTTGACGATGGGGTTACTTTTGATTTTACGACGGATAAAGAGGCTTTCAATGCCCAGGTGGAGCGATTGGAACCTGGCAGCACGCCCAGGATCAACGCCTATATCGCCCATGGGTATACGATGTTTCAGGCTGCGATGACCCGTTTGCTGGGCCGTAATTTCACGCATCTGTTTCAGTTTATTACGCTGCGCAATATCGGACTCCTGTTTACCATCAAGGCGCATTTGCGGCACATGCCCTACATCAAACAGTTGGTGAAAAATCCTCATTTACAGAAGATCCTGACCTTTCAGAATATTTACGTAGGTCAAAATCCTTATACGGCACCGGCGCTGTTTTCCATGTTGCCGGCAGCTGAATTGACGGAAGGCTCCCTCTTTCCTGTGGGTGGTATGTATCAGATTGTTGAGGTGCTGTTGAAGGAGGCCCTGAGGTTGGGCGTAAACGTGCGCTGTGCTTCGCCTGTTGAGCGGATTCTGACCGGACATCGATGCGTCAAGGGTGTCAGGTTGGCCGATGGTCAGGAACACCTGGCCGATCTGGTGGTCGCCAATGCCGACTTGCCGTATGTGTATGACCAGTTGTTGGGTGACAAGCAGATGACGGCCAGGCTCAAGCGGTGTTCCTATTCCTGTTCAGCCCTGGTGTTTCATTGGGCACTGGATAAGCGCTATCCGCAGCTTCATCATCACAATGTCTTTTTGACCGAGCCCTACAAGGAAGGATTTGACAAAATATTTACCGATAAGACGCTCTCGGATACCCCTTGCTTCTATGTTCATGCACCCGTGTCCACCGATCCTACCGCTGCCCCTGAGGGACACGACTCACTGACCATCCTGGTACCGGTAGGCCATGTGGATCCGTCCAAACACCAGGATTGGCAGCGGTTGACCGATACAGCCAGGCGCTTCGTGTTTAAGCGACTTGCACAGGAAGGTCTGGATGATCTGGAAGCGCACCTCACGTTTGAACTCACCGCACATCCCGGCGAGTGGAACGCTCATTTCAACGTGACCAAGGGTGCTGTGTTTGGTAGCTTAAGCCACAGTCTGCTTCAAATGGGCTATTTCCGACCGCACAACCGGCATGATCGATACAGGAACCTCTATTTCGCCGGTGGCAGCACTCACCCCGGTAATGGGGTGCCGTTGGTATTGCTTTCCGCCCAACTGACGTGCGAACGCATTACCAAGGATTTTCAAGACCATCAGGTCCGGACCTCCAATCAGTCAACTTCGTAACTCCCCCTTCAATATGACGACGCAAGAGACAGCCCTCGCCCTGTTTGAAACCATTGATTTCAACGCCATCAAAGACCACCCCAATATCCTGATAGCGGCCAATTTCTGGGATGAAGAACGTTACCAGGCAGCCAAAACCTGTTACACCCTCATGCGTGCTGTCGATGACCTGGTGGATAATTTCAAAACGGAACACCCCGTCTTGACCGAAAGTGACAGGGATGAATTGATGGAGGGTGTCAATACCTGGGTTAGTCGACTGTTGGATGATGCCAAAACGGGAGGTGAACACCAAGCCATCGTTGAAACCTTTGAACGATTCAAGATTCCCTTATGGCCCATGCGTTCCTTTGCCCGATCGATGGTGTACGACATCATGCACGATGGTTTTCCTACCCTCAAGGCTTTTTTGGACTATAGCAAGGGGGCCTCAGTGGCACCGGCTTCCATCTTTGTACACCTGTGTGGTTTGAGAACCAAGCATGGTTCCTACCTCAAGCCGGCATTCGATGTTCGTGCCGCTGCCACTCCCTGTGCCCTTTTCAGCTACCTGGTGCACATCATCCGTGATTTCAGAAAAGATACCTTCAACAACCTGACCTACCTGGCCGACGATATCCTGGCCAGGGAAGGCTTGAGCCGAAATGACCTCCCTGCCATAGCCAGCAGCGATACCGTGCCGGAAGCCTTCAGGAGGGTCGTCCGCACCTATTACCACGAGGCCGGTCGTTACAAGGAAGAAACCCTGTCCATGATTCAAACCGTGTATCCTCGTCTTGAACCCAGGTATCGTCTCAGTTTATCCATCGTTTTTGCGTTGTACGACATGGTGTACAAACGCATTGATCCAGACAGGGGAACCTTCAGTACTGAAGAACTCAATCCGACTGCTGGGGAAATCAAAGACGTTGTTTATCAGACCATCCTTCACTACAAGGATGAGTTCGTTTATTGAGGAAAATTAATAAAAACTCATAAATTAGTTTGTTTTATTTCACAAATGTGTATATTTGTGCGGTTGTTAAACAAATTCAACGCGCAGAATATGGAAACGAAAAACAAAAGAGGAAAAAAGCCACTGCCTTATTCGGCCTATTTAGAAGCCGAGAAAGTTTACCTGGAAGGTAAATCTGTAGATAAAATTGCTGCCTTCAATGCACTCCCTGAAGCAGAGAAAAAAAGAACCCTGGCACAAGTAAAAAGCCGTCTGAAAAAACAATCAGGTGTTGCAAAACCTGTAGTTAATAAGCCGGAAGGAGTACTTGATGCGGTGGATGCCTTGTTTAAGGTTATCAAAAAAGAGGGAGCAAAATTGTCGGAAAAACAATTGGCAAAACTGTATGTAAGACTTGAAGGTGTCAAGGAAAAAATTGAAGAAGCTAAAGTGTTGGCCAAACAAAAAGAATCAGAAGCAAAAAGCGGACGAAAAGCCAAGGAATTAGCTAAAAAAAAAGCAGCCCTAGAAGCTCTAAAAAAAGAAATTGATCGTTTGGAACAGGCCTGATTTATTTCCTGTTAAGCGTTATTTCGGATTTTAACTCACTATCCGCCCCCCATTCAGCCAACCATCGGGATGCGCTTTGGGGGCGGTTTTTTTTGTCAGAACGGTGAATATGGTTACTTTTACCGACGTTTTGACGTTTCAATCCCTCAGCACCACTGTATGACACACTTACTCCGTTACGTCCTCGCAATTTGTTGCGCAACCTTCGTATTCAATACCTTCGGACAGGCTCAACCACGTTTGGGTGTCAAGGCTGGTACCACTATGACCGACTTGAAGACCACTTCGGTTGTTCTGCCTGATGTAGACCCGCTCTTGAACGCTCATGTAGGGGTTATTTTCCAATACAGCCCCCTGGGATCAGCCTTCAAACGGTTGGATCTCAGTCAACCAGTGGCAAAAAAGAAGACGTTTTGGAGTGATTTTGCCTGGGGACTGGCCGTGCAACCTGAATTATTGTTCATAACAGGCGGCGGGCGTTTAAACAACGCTTCCAACAGCTATTTCACCGCTATGGGCCTGACGGAAACCACCTATACACTCAGAACCTACGACATGGAACTACCCCTCAACCTGCAAGCCGGGATTCGTTACAAGCGTACGTTGTACATGGCTCAATTTGCACCGTTCGTAGGGCTGAGGCTGAGTGGGAGTCTCAACGGATCAACGACCGATTACAAGACGGTGGACGGAACGTTTCCATTCAATCAATGGGCCTTCGGGTATGGTTACGGTGTCGGCCTTCAAAATAACCACTGGCAATGTGCGATTAACTACAAGCTGACCACCACGCCGTTGGGACAGGAAACCCCACATCCTTTTACCAACGTCAATTACAATCCTTTTCATTTGATGAATCAACGAAGCCTGACCGTGTCGGTGGGGTATCTTTTTTAATAGATGTCTTCCGATTCCAGCAAACTGGTTGGGACGAATTCCATGTAGTCAAACATAAACTCACCACCGCTGAGGCCCTTTACGCCCAAGGTGTGACGCCCCGCTTTGGTAAAGCGGTAAATACCCATGATGCGCCGAAGCAGGTTGGGGCTGTGCCTGGCATCCTCGGATCCGGCGAACCATTCATCGTTGGGAGCCTTGAAAACGGCTGGGGCTTTCATGAAGCCACGGTTGCGCATCATCTTGTCGTTTTGGAAGCCTTCGATGTCGTCTTCTTCCGTGCCTGGCTCCACATAGCCGATGGAGGGGTCGTTACCCAGGTTACCCAGGTTGAGGGGTACACCGCAAGGTTCCCCATCAAAATACAGCTGGGCCACACCGCGGTTGGAGTTGGCTCCAAAGCCAAATCGCACCTCGTAGGTTCCCTCGGGAATGGGTAGGGTTTCAATGACAAAGTCGTACAAGCTCCCTTTCTTGGCCCGTAGGAAAATCTCATCTCCTTCGTAATTCTGGTACTTGGGGTAACCGGTCAGGTAGCCCAAGGTGGTTTGTTCGGAACTCGTGACCCTTTTCAGATACCCCCTGGGCAGCATAAAGCGTAGGTTGGGATCGGTGACACCCCGTCCCCTCATGTTGTTGTTGGACAACTCGTCGAAGAAACTGGACGAGTCGAACCGGAGGCGTTTGGTGCTCATCATCGTATGAACGGCGTTGTCATACACAAGCAGGTTGTCTATTTCGTGGTAGACACCGTTGCCGGCTTCCTTGTCGGAGTTGGCACGAACAATACGGACAGAAGTACCCGTTGATGGATTCCAGTTAATCAAGTTGGCCCCGTTGATGCTCCTTCGTTTGCACACTTCCAGCAAGGTGTTGGGACACATGGTCTCGATGTATTCGTACATATCCCTGGTTTTGAGCATTTGGTCGGTGTCGTAGGCATCGATGAAACGATTGTAACCCAACTCCTTGGTTATGAGGTGGTAGGCTACGAATCGGTTCAGGCTGTTGCGGCGATCCTTGGGGTTGGTGATGCCGGCGTCTTCCGGGTAGACTTCATCGTAAATCTGGGCGGCCTTGGCTTTTAGGCTGGCCATGTCAGTGATGCCGTTGGCAGCATAGGTGGCGTTGCTTTCCATCAACAAGGTGTAGCCGAACAGGCGGCGCTGGGGCAGCGTTTCGTAAAACCAGTTTTTAGCATCAATGGTGGTGGTAATCAAGTGGGTGTAGAGCTCGGGATCGTACGATTTATCTTCTTCCTCCAGCAGGGAGTCTGCGAGCCCTGTTTCTTCCAACGCTAAATAGAAAAGGGTGAACAGGCAGTCCTTGGCGACCACTTCAAGGATGCCATCCCTGACAGGATTCAAGGCCTCCTCAATGCGGTGGATGATGCCATTGTTCACCTCGATGTCCCGTTCAATCAGTTTGGCATTGCCGTTGACCAACAGGGTACCATCCGGTTGCAGGTTGATGCTGATGTAGCGGTCGCTCATGGTGATGTAGGGGATGCGCCCTTCCTTGGGAAATTCATTGGCGTGTATGGTCCAATCCATGATGATGTGGTCGTAAGCAAACTGCTTGAGGCTGTCAATGTGAAAATCGGACCAGCCTTGTTTGCCTCTGGACTGATAATAGGTGAGCATGGCCTCGTTATCGGGCACAAAACAGGTATAGGAGCCATAGGTGCTCAGTAAGCCCATGACACCAGTGGTATCCAGGATGGCCGTGAATTCGGAATAATCGGCCGCGTTGTTCATCAGGTATTCACCGACATTGGGGACGATCTTGGTGTACAGGTTCCCCTCGATGTCGTCGGAGTCGCACGCCGTGAAGTTAAACAGGAAGACGCAACCCAGTAAAAGACTACCGGTCAACGCGTGAATGGCTTTGGTATGGAAAGGTGTGTTTTTCATGGATGATGCTGCTTTTGATGCCAATCGAATGACACAAAGAAACAACATTTTTGCAAGAAGCAGGTCTAAAAAAACGTCAATCAAGAGGGGTAAATCATGCGAACGGCCAGCTGGTACCTTCCTATCGTAGCCATGCCAACATGGTGTTGTTTTTTTGTATCTTTGTTTAAAGCAACATCTTCAGACAGCCATGCAAATACCCAGCGATCAACTACTCGTCATTTTCGGTGCTTCCGGTGACTTGACTTACCGCAAACTGATGCCTGCCTTGTACGCCCTGCACCATCAGAAACTCCTCCCTAAACAGTTTCAGGTGGTGGGTGTGAGCCGAACCAGCCTGAGTAATGAAGCCTTCCGGAAAAAAATGGCCGATGGTATCAGGACCTTTTCCGAGCCTTATCACCTGGATGAATCCCAGGTGAGAGACTTCTGTTCCCGACTGTTCTATTATGCCATGGATCCAGCCGATGCTTCAGCCTATCCAGGGTTGAGATCACGACTAGAAACGACAAGGGGGAGTGCTCCTGGAAATATTGTGTTCTACCTGTCCTTGTTGCCCAGCCTGTTTGGCCCCATTGCGACCAACCTGGCTTCGGTGGGACTCAACCAGGAAACCAGTGGTTTCAGACGCCTGATTGTGGAAAAGCCCTTCGGCTATGACCTGGCCAGTAGCCACCGACTGAATGAGGACCTGCACACCACCTTTAAGGAAGGACAGATCTACCGCATCGATCATTACCTGGGCAAGGAGACGGTACANNCAGAACCTGCTGGTGCTGCGCTTCTCCAACGGCATTCTTGAGCCCTTGTGGAACCGTAACTACGTGCACCATGTGGAAATTACGTCGGCCGAAAGTCTGGGTGTTGGTAATAGAGGCGGGTACTATGAAGGNNGGCTGGAGCTCTCAGGGATATGCTGCAGAACCACCTACTGCCGGTGGTTGGTTTTACGGCCATGGAGCCCCCTTCGTCCATGGATCCAGATGCCATCCGAAACGAAACATTCAAGGTGTTGCAAGCCCTCAAACCCATGCGCGAGGAGGATGTTCCGTTGCAAGTAGTCAGGGGACAATACAGGTCGGCTACTATTCAGGGAAAAACCTTGCCCGGATACCGGGAGGAAAAAGGGGTGGATCCGCACTCCATGACGGAAACCTACGTTGCCGTTAAGTTTTACATTGATAATTGGCGATGGGGTGGCGTACCGTTTTACATCCGGACAGGGAAACGCATGCCTATCTCGGTGACAGAAATCGTGGTTCATTTCAAGCCAACCCCGTTGATGCTGTTCAAGGGCCATCAGGAGCATGCCTGTTGTAACAAACTCATCATCCGCATCCAACCCGACGAAGGCATTTTGCTCAAGGTGGGGATGAAACAACCGGGTGCCGGTTTTGTTGTCAAACCCGTCAACCTGGATTTTCGCTATACCGACCTATCCGACAAGCACTTGCCATCAGCCTATGAACGCCTCTTGTACGATGCCATGTTGGGGGATTCCACGCTTTATGCCAGGGCCGATGCTGTTGAGGCCGCCTGGCGTTTTGTGGCTCCCATCCAGCGCGTTTGGGCCGAAGAAAAGGCCTCCCTGGAGTTTTACCCGGCCGGCACGTTCGGACCTGCCCTGGCTAACGGGCTGATCGACGATTACGC
>DOBD01000066.1:0-12094 GCA_003506275.1 Bacteroidales bacterium
CCATTACATGGCAACAGCCTTGGCAAAGCAAGGATACGCTGCCATTTCCATCGAGTACCGCTTATCCATGGAGGCCCTGTACCCTGCTGGCATTCAGGATATCAAAACGGCCATACGTTGGATCAGGCATCATCGCGCAACCTATGGATGGGATGCCAACCATGTCGCCCTACTGGGGTGCTCTTCGGGTGGTCAAATGGCTGCCTTGCTGGGCGCACGCAACCAACCTTTCGCCGCTTATCAAACCATAGCCTTCGCGGACTGTTCCGATGTCGTACAGGCCGTTATCGACATTGATGGCGTGTTGGCGTTTATCCACCCCGCCTCGAGCGAAGGGGCCGACAAGCCGGGCAAACCTTCGGCAGCCACCCGTTGGTTTGGGGTTAGTGTCAGTGAGGACCCGTCTAAATGGCAAGAGGCTTCCGCCATCAACCACCTGCACACAGGCAGTGCGCCCATGTTGTTCATCAACAGCTCCCAACCACGCTTCAGTGCCGGGCAGTCAGAAACAATGGCCACGTTGGAGCGCTATGGTATCCTGACGATGGCATACAAACATGAAGGAGCACCCCACTCCTTCTGGCTGTTTCACCCATGGGTTGACCAGACCGTTACCTGGATAATTGATTTTTTGGAACAATGTTGGCCCCTACGTGAAACGCCACAGCATTGATCAATTATTGCTACCTTTGTGAGCACGAATATTCACGATGAAGGTTGATCAAATCCTAGACCTGAACGGGCTGGATGCGCTGATTCAGGTTGACACCCCTTTTTTTCTGTACAGACGGCCAGGAACGACACCTTGGGTGTTGGCTGTCTTTTCGCCCTCATCAGTACACCAACTCCCCAACCTGGAATCATTGAACAACCGACAAGGATATGTCCTGGCCCCTTTTTCGCCTACCAAGACACACCCCATTATCCTACTCACCCAACCTTGTTTGTACGAAGGCTCAGAGGCCATCAGCAGCTTTCTGCATGAATTCCTGGCCCCTTCTTCCGAGTCGGCCAGCCAGTCTAACCAATCAGCCAACGATTACACAAACCAGGAAACAACCAGTACAGCCGATAGGGAAGCCTACCATCAAGCGTACGAAGCCTGCCTGGATGCCATCAATAAAGGTGTCTGTCAGAAGGTTGTCCTTTCCAGAGTGGAGAAACACCCACGCAGCCCCCGCTTTTCACCAGCCAATCTCTTTCAAAAAGCCTGCAAGGCTTACCCTGAAGCGTTTGTCTACCTCTGCCACACCTCTCAGACAGGCACCTGGCTGGGAAGCTCCCCGGAAACACTCCTGGAAAACCACGGCAGCAAGTGGTCAACGGTAGCGTTGGCCGGCACACGGTCGGGTAATCGAAAAGGGCTTTCCGGATGGGATACCAAGAACCTGGACGAACAACGTATGGTTAGCTACCATGTGGAAGACGTCTTGGACCGCTACGGCCTGAAGTCATACAAGGAAGGCCCCGTCAGCAGCCGTGCCGGTGAATTAACCCACTTGAAAACCACATACTATTTCAGTTTACCTGAACCCTTGAAAGGATCGATGGGCGACATGCTGGCCAGCCTGCACCCTACTCCGGCCACCTGTGGTTGGCCGATCCCAAAGGCCCAACAGTTGCTTAACGACTGTGAGAAGCATCAAAGAGCCTACTATGCCGGTTTCGTAGGCCCGCTACAAGTGGCCGGAAACACCGCCTTGTACGTCAACCTGCGGTGTATGCACGTGCTGAAAGACCAACTCAACCTATATTCCGGAGGAGGATTGCTGGCCGACTCCAACGAAACGGCTGAATGGATGGAAACATCCCTGAAACTTCATACCTTAGCGTCCTTGCTGGACTAAGATGCCTATGTACACTTCAAAACGGAACATCCTTGAAACGGTCGCTTTACTGAAAGCACACGGCATCTCTCGGGTTGTCCTTTCACCGGGATCCCGTAACGCGCCCCTCATTCAAAGCTTCATATGCGACTCCTTTTTCGATTGTATTTCAATCATTGACGAACGAAGCGCTGGCTATCTGGCCTTGGGTTTGGCGTTACAGGACCATCAACCCGTCGTACTTTGTTGCACGTCTGGTTCGGCGTTGTTGAATTACGCCCCCACTTTGGCTGAAGCCTTTTATCAGCATGTTCCCCTGATTGTCTTNNCAGCCAGGCATTTTCGGCCCGTTGGTCAAACAGACCGTACACCTTCCCGAAGTTCAGGATGATACGACACGATGGCACTGCAACCGCCTTATCAACGAAGCGATACTTACCTGCCAACGCCCAGGCAAGGGACCTGTACACCTCAACATCCCGATTTCCGAACCACTGTTTGATTTCTCCGAACCGACACTTCCCGTTGTCAGGGTGATGGAGGAAGTCATCACCACTCACGGACAATGCCCGGAAGCGCTGGTTAACGCCTGGAACAAGGCGCAGAAGCGATTGGTGCTGGTAGGACAACATCCCACCGATTCAACACTAACCTCTCTCCTTGATACGCTAGCTACCCGTTTCGATTGCGTCATCCTGGGAGAACACCTCTCCAATGTGGATTCCAAAGCCCTCATCGGTAATTTTGACACACTTTTGGCCCATCTAGACACGGAAACTACGGACCACCTACGGCCCGATTTTCTGTTAACCTTGGGCGGACATGTCATATCCAAGCGCCTCAAACAATGGTTGCGGCAACAGGAGACGTTGGAACATTGGGCCATTTCATCCAACGAAAAGGTTGCCGACAGTTACCAACACCTTGGTCAATACATCAAGGCCCCAGCGAATGAAGTTTTGGCTGCTTTGGCAATGCAGGCCTCTCATGAGGCTGGTCATCAATACGCCGACCATTGGAACCACCTTTCCAGGCGACTGCCTGCACCCACCCCATCAGCCCTGCCATTTTCTGACCTGGCGGTCACCGGCTACTTCCTCCATCAACTACCGACTGATGCTGCCCTGTTGGTGGGAAACAGCAGTCCCGTTCGCAACATTCAGTATTACCCGAAACCAGCCTTGAAAACGGTTTACTGCAACCGAGGCACCAATGGCATCGAAGGAAGCTTATCCTTGGCCACCGGTTTGACCCTCCACGCTGACACTCACCTGTATGCACTCCTGGGTGATCTGAGTTTCATCCACGACCTCGGCAGCTTATGGACAGCCCAGGAACTGGCACAAAACCTGAAAATCCTACTCATCAACAACGGAGGCGGGGGTATTTTTCACCATCTCAACGGCCTGGAACTATCGCCAACACTATTGCCATATATTGCCGCCAATCACGACAGGCGCCTGGAGCACTGGGTTAAAGCAGCTGGCTGGGACTACCTTGAAGCCAGCGGACACCAATCATTAGCCGCTGTCCTGCCCTCGTTCACTGATACAAACCGTAGCCGCCCCATCGTGCTGGAAGTCTTCACCGACCCAGCATCCAACAAAGCTGCGTTCGACGTTTATACCTCCACTTTACAAACAACCCTCCCATGAACCAACGTAACTGGACTCCCATCAAGACCTTTGAAGACATATTATTTGACAGCTTCGAGGGCATAGCCCGTATCACCATCAACCGGCCACGCTACCGTAACGCTTTCACACCGACCACCGCCCAGGAAATCAGCGAAGCGTTGCGCATAGGCAGGGAGGATGCTTCCATCGGTGTCATTGTACTGACCGGTGCCGGCGACAAAGCCTTCTGCTCCGGAGGTGACCAAAACGTCAAGGGGGTTGGCGGCTATGTAGGCAAGGACGGCATTCCCAGACTCAACATCCTGGACGTCCAAAAACAAATCCGCTCCATGCCCAAACCCGTCATTGCCATGGTCAATGGGTATGCCATCGGCGGTGGTCATGTGCTACACGTTGTCTGTGATCTTAGTATCGCTTCCGAAAACGCCATTTTCGGGCAAACAGGCCCTAAGGTGGGCAGTTTTGATGCCGGTTTCGGTGCGTCTTACCTGGCAAGAATCGTCGGACAAAAGAAAGCCAGGGAAATCTGGTTCCTTTGTCGCCAGTATTCAGCTCAGGAAGCGTTGGAGATGGGCTTGGTCAATAAAGTGGTACCCCTCGAACAATTGGAAGACGAAGTGGTTGATTGGGCACAAACCATGATGCAACACAGTCCCATGGCCCTGCGCATGCTCAAACTGGGACTCAACGCCGAACTGGACCGCCAAGCCGGCCTGCAGGAGCTGGCCGGTAACGCCACGCTGCTCTACTACTTGACCGAAGAAGCCCAGGAAGGCAAGCACGCCTTTTTGGAAAAACGCAAACCCAACTTCAAAAAGTTCCCAAAATTTCCCTGACGCTCCACCCACTCAGTGCCTGCCGCCTTTACCATCGATGTGACCCCGCATACCCTGCGCTTCATCAAGCCTGCCGGTACATCCAGGGGTATCATGACCACTCATAAGGTCTGGTATATTTGCCTGACCTCAACCAGCATACCCTACCGTCAAGGCTGGGGTGAATGTGCTCCTTTGCCCAATCTCAGTGTAGACGACCGACCCGATTACGACGCATTGCTGCGCTCGTTCTGTCAGCGTTTTGAAAAAGAAAAATGCATCGATTGGGATGCCCTGCGCCCCTACCCATCCCTCTATGTTGGATTTGAAACAGCGTGGTCAAACTACGAAGGTGGTGGTAAAATATATAAAGGAACGCCCTTCTCAAAAGGATTATCAGGCATCCCCATCAATGGATTGGTTTGGATGGGCTCTTATGAGAGCATGGCTCAACAAGTGGACAACCTCTTGTCAAGAGGATTCACGTGTGTCAAGCTCAAGATAGGCTCCTTGCGATTTGAAGACGAATGGAGCCTTGTGCGCTCCATCCGCAAACGGTTTCCTGCCAGCCAGGTACAACTAAGGGTGGATGCCAACGGTGCCTACACCCCAACACAAGCGGGTGAATACCTCCAGCGTCTGGCTGAGCTGGATATTCATTCCATCGAGCAACCCATCAAGGCCGGTCAATGGTCTGATATGGCGGCACTGGCAGCATCCTCCCCCTTACCCATAGCCCTCGACGAAGAATTGATCGGTATACACGATCCGCAAATAAGGGCTTTATTACTAGACACCATCAAACCAGCCTTTCTGGTTCTCAAACCCAGTTTGCATGGAGGCTTTGAAGGTTGTCAAGCATGGATACGAATGGCTGAAGAGAGGCAGATTGGCTGGTGGGTGACTTCAGCCCTGGAGTCAAATGTCGGGCTCT
Source organism: Bacteroidales bacterium (assembly GCA_003506275.1). GTDB lineage: Bacteria > Bacteroidota > Bacteroidia > Bacteroidales > UBA1402 > UBA8389. The sequence continues at coordinate 5,213 of DOBD01000066.1, forward strand.
CAGCTATCGCTCATTGGTGTGCCACACTCGGCAATTCACTCCATCAGGGATTGGGAACCGGTAGCCTGTACGAGAACAACACGGAAACTGATCTGTTCATTAAAGGCGAACGGTTGTTCGTCAAGCCCTCCAATCAAGAGCAAACCATTCCTGCCCAAACCGGCTTTCTACTTAACGGTCACCGCTATGATTGGGATTCCTTACAGACTGCTTATCCCAGTGACACCTGTCCCAAATGCCAGGAAATGGACGCCTTGATGGCTTTTCTGGCCGACTGGTTTCATTCCTCACCCACCCTGAATATCTACACGTCAGGGACTACTGGAGCACCATCGCGCCTTATCGTTCAAAAAAGCCGCATGATATACAGTGCCAGACAAACCTTGCGGCGATTCAACCTCAAGCCTGGCGATGATTGCCTACTTTGCCTTCCTCTCGACTTCATTGCGGCCAAAATGATGGTTGTCAGGGCTCTGGTTGGAGGATTAAACCTATGGATCAAACTAGCCGATGGTCATCCGTTCAAAGCAACCAACCAGTCTTTCCGATTTGTTCCGCTGGTTCCTCTGCAACTCTTCAACAGCTTGCAAGATCCCTCAGAACGAGCAGCCCTGGAACGCTGTGAAACCATCCTGATTGGGGNNGGTATGGCTGAAACGCTGTCGCACATCGCCCTACGAAGGGCCAACGGACCAGAGGCCAGCAACTGGTACAGCCCGCTACCCGGTATCCATGTGAGCCTCAACCCGGAAGGGTGTCTGAAGGTGGAAGCGCCCATGCTGTGCCAAAGACCGGTGCAAACCCACGATGTAGCAGAAATCGATGCAACAGGCCGCTTTCGTATCCTGGGACGCCTGGACAACCTGATCAACACAGGCGGCAAGAAGATACTGGCAGAAACGCTGGAAAGCCTGCTGGCAAGCTACATCCGACAACCTTTTGCGGTAACCAGTCAGCCTGATGCCAAATTGAGCCATCGCGTGGTGCTCGTCACCGAAGGACCATTCGATCGGTCTGTCTTGAGCACCTTCAAGCCTGCGTGGATGAAGCCGAAAGCGTATGTCGTCGTAAATTCGCTACCCAGAACGATCAGCGGCAAACTTGACAGAAACGCGCTACATCAACTGGTCAACGCTTCAGGGACCCATTGAAGACCAATACCCCCAACCACGCAAAACCAATACTGTACAATAAGCTCAGCCATTCCGTCTTGTATAGGCCTAACCAGTGACACTGAGCAACTTTCGACCCCGTGTCCCAATCCAGGATCAACGGAAAAGCATACGGATCATACACGGCATACGACCAACCTTGAACAAGCACCAAGGATAGGATGTAGGCAAACACCCCCACTATTACCGGTATCAAGGCATTGTTGGCAAAGAAACTCATCACATGTTGTAAGGTCAGGATGGCCAGGAAGCTAAGATAAAAACGAAGCAGATACCCCAACAAGGTGCCAAATGGCAACATTGACAGGGGTAATTCCAGCGATGGTCTCAACCCATTCAAAAGGATACTAATCAATACGATACCTACCAACAAGGCCAATACGGCCCCAAGCAGTAGTAATAACAGAAACACCCATTTGCCCCAATACAACGCCGATCGCCCCACAGGCATGACCAAGAGACGCTTCCACGCATTAGCCTTTATTTCAAGGTGATGGAAGAAAGCCACCAACATGATAGCCAGGAAAGGGAACAGCAACCCACCACTGAGGCCTACACAGGTTGATAACAGGTTGTCCCACCCATTGCTGCCCGCTTCAGGCACAAAAGCCCTCCAACGAAACAGACAGATCAACCCCTGAACCAAGGGCATGAACAAACCACCAAGCAAAACCACCCACGGTAACGCAGTGTGGCGTGTTTTCATCCACTCTGCTTTCAATACGGTCAATATTACGTTCATCACTTCAATTATCAAGGTTGATGGGTCAACGTTAAGTACAAGGCTTCCAAATTGTTCTGCATAGGTGTCACTTCGTACAGTCGGATACCGGCTTCCGTCAGACGTCGGATCATCACCGGCAATTGTTCTCTGTCGTCCGATTGAACAACCAAAATGGTACCGTCATCAGACAAACAGGGTGATAAGGTAGGACTGACCAAGCCGTGAGCTTCGTTAGGGCGATCACACGTAATCCTGTACTGTTTACAACCCGACATCGTTGTCCTAAATGCCTCTATGGAACCTGCAAAGAGACGTTTTCCCTTGTCAATGATGCAAATGCTGTCACAGGTTGATTCGATCTCACCCAACAGATGGCTGGATAAAAAGATGGTTTTGCCCTCCTCCTTGCCTACCCTCAACAAAAGTTCCCTGATTTCAGCAATACCCTTGGGATCCAATCCATTGAGCGGTTCATCAAGTATAAGCAAGGAAGGATCATGCAATAGACTGATTGCCAGACCCAAGCGTTGTTTCATGCCCAATGGNNGCTTGGACACATGCGTCAGCCCCACAGTGTTCAGGACAACAGGCACCCTGTCTGGTTTGACGCCGTAATACCTGGCGTTCAACAGAAGGTTTTCCTCGGCACTCAATCCACCGTACAACGAGGGGTGTTCAATCAGCGCCCCAATAGCGGCATAAGCCTGAGTTGGTCGAGTGGCCATATCCACCCCCCCAATGCATACACGGCCAACTGCCGGCTTGCACAAACCAAGCATCAGGCGTATCGTGGTCGTTTTTCCTGAACCGTTGGCACCCAAGAACCCAAAAATAGATCCCTGAGGCACATGAAAACTAAGATCATCAATCACTCTGGAATCCTTGCCATAAGAAAATGTCAGGTTTTCAACGCTTATCATGGTATATCATGGTATGATTAGGCAACAAACATACATATATAATTTAACATTAGCAACCTTTATTGTCACTTATTATTACACTATTTTTATGATGAATAATCATACACCCATACAAACATAACAGGCCCATCACAGGCACTTGTTTCACCCATTGACTTTTCCTTTTTTTTAAGTAGGTTTGCACCATGACGATCATTAGGTCATTTTACACGATGGCCACATCAGACACACCTTATGCATCCACGATACTGCCTATTACCTCTTTTGATGCTATTGAGCAGCTGGTCCAACCTACTTTCGGCACAACCCTACTGCACCAAAAGTCACCACGAACTCATAAAAACCCTGATTGTCCATCCTGTCAATGACTGGAAAGCCTCACCGGTAATCCGCTTACGCACGGAAGACCAACTATCTATCAGTTTTGATGAACTCTCGCACGATTACAAACGCCTTGCTTACCGCCTCATCCACTGCAACAAAAATTGGGAACCCTCCGACCTCGTGGTGATGGAATACCAGGAAGGCTTCACGGAAAATGACCTGGCAACCTATGAGCAATCCGTGAGCACCAATACCCTGTATACCCATTACACCTTGCTCTTACCCAATGCTGATGTCAAACTAACCGTTTCAGGCAATTATGCCTGCCAGATCTTCGACAAGGATGATCCCGAAACGATACTGTTGACAGCTTGCTTCATGGTGGTTGATACCAAAGTCTCCATAAAAAGTGACATCACAGCCAGCACCGACATTGACACCGAAGACAAGCACCAACAGCTACGCTATGAGATTACACCCAGGGGATTTCAATTTCAGGATCCTCTAGCTGAAATCCACTTGAACATTCGGCAAAACAGACGCTTAGACAACCAGGTCAAGGGCCTCCAGCCACAAGAAGTCAGCCCCACCCGGCTGATTTACGAACACGATAANNTACCGTCGTTTCGAAACCACCACGTTTAAACGCGCTGGACTAGGTGTCGACCGAGTCGCTTTTCACAGGCCCTATTACAACGTGGAATTAGTGGAATGCCTGCCCAGAACCACTGGCTACACCTACGATCAGGACCAGAACGGCCGTTACCTGATACACACCATTGATAATACACCTGATGAAACAACGGCCGACTACTTCCTGGTTCATTTCACCTACCCCACCCAAACACCCTCACTAGAGGAAGGGCTTTACCTGCAGGGCGACCTGGTTAACAGTCATTTTGATGATGGAAACAAATTCGTCTATAATTTTGAACGGAAAGCGTATGAAAAAACCCTGCTCCTCAAGCAGGGTTCCTATAATTACCAACTTCTATTCAAACCATCCGGAAGGGGATCAGCCTCACCGTTGAAAACGGAGGGATCCTATTGGCAAACGGAAAACGAATACCAGGTCTACGTCTATTATCGCCCCCTAGGCGGCCGCTATGACCAACTGATTGGCTTCAACGAGTTAAAAACCACGTTCTGACTACTCGGTCTCCACCCTCCAACGTACTCGCCAGCAACCATCCTTATAATCGTGACTCAACACAGTGAACCGACCTATTTCGGCCGTATTCTCCACATGTGGCCCTGAACAGGCACACACATCGTAATCACCGATTTCTATCAGACGAATATTCTCACCAACCCCTTCGGGCAACTTGCTCAAGTCAGCCAAGGCGTTAGCCTCAGCCAGTGACACATACCGTTCGGTTACCGGCAAGCCAGCATCAATAACCTCATTGACCCGTTCCTCCAGAAAAGATACCTCGGCGACCGTGGGCGCTTGAGGCAACCAATAATCACATTTGGATTTGCGCCGTTCAATATGGGCTCCAAACGAACGTTTGCAGCCAAAGAGCCGTATCATCGTTTGATTGAGGATGTGTTCGGCCGTATGCATGGGTTCTGACGTATACACCTTCATACGAGAAAAGGCTTATGAAGCGTTTCGATTCAGGTATTCTACCGCACCTTGAGGATCAGGAGCATAATAGTCGGCCCCGATTTGCTGACAAAACGCCTCATTGACAGGAGCGCCGCCGACCAGCACGGGTGTGGCCGGATGCACGGCCTTGATCTGCTTGACAGAGGCCTCCATGTTGGCCATGGTGGTAGTCAGCAAGGCTGAAAGACCGACAAATGCACCGGGATGTTTTTCGATGGCATCAAGAAAGCGCTCAGTAGGTACATCCACACCCAAATCAACGATGGTCCAGCCGCCGCCCTCAATCATCATGGATACCAGATTCTTGCCGATGTCGTGCAAGTCACCCTTTACCGTGCCGATGATGAACGTACCCTTTGTTTTGATGTCTCCCGACACGAAAAAAGGCTTCAAACCACTCATAGAGGCCCCCATGGCCTTTGCCGACATCAGCATCTGAGGCACAAAGATTTTATTTTCGGAAAACTTCACCCCCACACGCCCCATGGCCGGTATCAAGGCCTCTTCCAGGATGCTCGATGGACTGACACCCGCTTCGAGAGCCTGTATGGTTAATTCCAAAGCACCGTCCTGGTCGCGTAATTGCGGGGGATACGGGGATTTTCTATCTACCTTGCCAAATTCGACGGCTTCCGCCAGTTTATCAATCAATTCTTCCATGCAACATTTATTTTAAGGCTTTCATATTGTGTTCATTGAATGGGTTTTTACCCTCAGGTGTACTGAGAAAATCAAGGAGTTTCATATACCGTTTTTCCACCTTACCCCTGACGATTTTCATCGTACTGTTCATCATCTGGTTTTGCTCATTGAAATCCTCTTCCAGGATAGCAAAGGCCGAGGGTAGCCAGCGTTCCGGGTAGACATCGGCGTATTTGCCCCCCTTCTTGTATTCATTGATAGCCTTGGCTATCAACTCAATAGCAGCCCGTTTTCCAGCATCCGAGGGATAATCGGGTACAGCCCGGCGTAAGGCATCCATATTGGGAACCACCAAGCCAACCGTGTAGGGACACTGGTTGTTGTGCAGCATGACCTGATCAATGTAAGGACTCAAGGTCACCAGGGATTCTTCGATACCTTCAGGACTGTATTTTTCACCGTCACTGCCGATGAGCAAACTCTTGGAGCGACCATACACATTGAGGAATCCATCTTTGTCGAGCGAGCCCAGGTCACCTGTCCAGAGCCAACCATCCTTGATGGTGTTAGCCGTGGCTTCCGGGTTCTTCCAATAGCCGGCCATCACGTTTTCACCCCTTACTACAATTTCTCCTTTATGATTGGTAGGCAAGACATTACCTGCCTCATCCCGAATCGTTACTTCAACCCCTTTGGCAGGAACGCCCGAAGTACCCAGCTTGTGCCTGGCAAAGGAATTGGACGAAATCACCGGGGTAGCCTCCGACAAACCATACCCCTGAAACATGGGAATACCGGTAGCGTACCAGAATTTTTGCATGTCCACATCAAGGTAGGCACCACCGTCCACAAAAAACTCCAGCTTTCCCCCTAGCCCTTTACGCAAACTGGAAAACATGAGCTTATCGAAGAGGATGACCAGGGGTTTGAGCAACCACGAGAGTTGACGCCCCTTGTTATACCCTTCCTTGTAATAAGCCATATTCACCTTGACGGCAAAACCAAACACCCTTTCGAAGAAGGGTCCCATGTTGCGAATGCTGGTTTCCACATTTTTACGGAACGTCTTGGCCAAGGCCGGTACCGTCATAACCACATTGGGTTGGAATTCCCTCAGGGCAATGGGTATGTTTTTGATGTATTCGAACAGCGTCTTACCGGTGGGTACGGTAGCGATACCACCGCCCCGCTGTATGAAGGTGTAAAAACCGGTCACATGGGCGAAACAGTGATCAAGAGGCAGGATCAACAGCGTTCTGAATCCTTCAGGCACGGCAACCGCCGACAAGGAATGCTCCACATTGGCCGTGAAGTTGCGGTGCGTCAACATGACCCCTTTGGGATCGGCCGTCGTACCAGACGTATAGGTAATATTGGCCAGATCGGATCCTTTGAGTGACTTGGCAACCTCCATCAACGCACCTGGGTGTTCGGCATTCCAAGCCTCACCCAATGCGTAGAGCTGTTCAAGATTCATTTCACCGGCTT
>DOBD01000066.1:12223-17906 GCA_003506275.1 Bacteroidales bacterium
ACCGGCATAAAACATAGCCAATTCGCCTAAAATCCAGGCGTTGCATCCCTCCGACAACAAGGCCAGACGCTCACCTTTTTTCAATCCCAGGGCCATAAACCCTCCACCCATCTTAACGACCAAGTCTTTACCCTGCTTATAGGTGATGGAGCGATACCTCGAATCCCTTTCCCACAGAAAGGGTTTGTCGGCATACCTNNGCCACGGCATGCTCAAACAAATCAATCAACGTTTCGTTGTTGACCGGTTCTAGCTGGCCGCGTTGCCTGCGACGCTGTAGTGGCTTGTTGGATTCAATCAGTCGTTTTCTAGGCTTCATTATCGTTCAATTTTCATAATGCATCCAAATTCTGCTGGTTGAAGGGTTGTTTACCCTCAGCCGTCATCAAAAAATCCAGCCGCGTNNCTGTTTTTCAATTTTGCCCCTGACCATTTTCAGGGTGCTGTTCATCAATTGGTTTTGTTCAGTAAATCCTTCAGCCAGGATACCGACGGAGGCCGGCAACCACCGTTCGGGAAACATGCCCTCATACGCCCCACCTTTGCGGAAAGCAGACACCGCATCCAGTATCAACTGGATGGCCGCCTTCTTGCCTTCCGGGCTATCGTATGTCGGAACCGCACGTTTAAGGGCTTCCTTGTTGGGAACGATCAATGCCACCGTAAAGGGGCTCTGATTATTGTACAACATGACCTGATCAATGTACGGCGACAACGTTACCATGGATTCCTCGATGCCTTCAGGGCTGTACTTCTCCCCATCACTGGCAATCAACAAACTCTTGAAACGTCCGTAAACGTACAAATAGCCGTCTTTATCCATGGCACCCAGGTCTCCCGTATACAACCAGCCGTCCTTGATGGTACTGGCTGTCGCTTCTGGATTTTTCCAATAACCAGCCATGACGTTCTCGCCCTTGATGACGATTTCGCCCCGTTCGCCAACGGGGAGGATGTTGCCCTTATCGTCCCTGATGGTCATTTCCAGGTTGCTCACCAGGTAGCCCGAGGAGCCTAGTTTATGATGAGCCATACCGTTGGAAGAAATGACAGGAGTGGCTTCAGATAGGCCGTAGCCCTGAAACATGGGCATACCGATCGCGTACCAGAATTTTTGCATATCCACATCCAACAAGGCCCCACCACCGATAAAAAAGTCCAAATGGCCTCCCATGGCATCACGCAGCTTGGAAAAGACGACCTTGTCGAAAAAGCGCACCAAGGGTTTCAAGACCCAGGTGCCTTTCGTGCCTTTGTTGTAACCCTCCTTGTTGTAGGCGATGGCCACCTTCAACCCCATATTGAACAAGCGTTCCACGGTAGGGCCTTTATCCCTGACCCCCTTTTCGATGTTGCCCTTGAAGCTCTTGGCCAAGGCTGGCACGCTCAACAACAGGTTGGGTTGTATTTCCTTGATGGACAACGGGATATTTTTGAGCGACTCGATGGGTGTCTTGCCCACAGGGACAGTAGCCAGACTAGCCCCCGAGGCCATAAAGCTGTAAAATCCGGCCACGTGCGCAAAGCAATGGTCGAGCGGTAAAATAAGCAGCGTCTTGTACGAGGGCGGAATGCTCATCAACGACAAGGCCTGCTCCACGTTGGCCGTATAATTCCGATGGGTCAACAAGATGCCTTTAGGATCGGCAGTCGTTCCGGAGGTGTATGAGATGTTGGCATAATCATCACCGTTCACCGTGGCAGCCACGGCTTCCAGTTCACCGGGATGGGCGGCGTTCCAGGTATCTCCCCGTTTGTATAGCTCGTCCAGACTCCATTNNCATTCGTTGGGTTCCAATGTATCCATCGCCGCTCCAAAGACGATGACCCCTTCCAATTTCTTCACTTTCTTCTTGATAGCCCTGATTTTGGGCAGTTGGGTCGAGGAGACCATGACAAAGCGGGCATCTGAATGATCCAGCCTGAATATCAAATCATTGGGCTCATTCAATTTAATGGACAAGGGCACGTTCACACCGCCTGCATGCAAAATGGCCAGTTCACCGATGATCCAGGCGTTGCAACCTTCGGATAGCAATGCCATCCGGTCTCCTTTGTTCAATCCAAGATCCATCAGTCCCCCGCCCAAGCGATGTACCAGCTCCTTGGTTTGCTTGTAAGTGGTCGGCCGAAAAGCCGTGTCACGTTCCCAGAGAAAGGGATTTTCTGCATACCGTTCGACGCATTCGTTGAACAGGTCAATGATGGTTTTCTTTTTCATAGTATGATGGCTTAAGGTTGGTTCACGAGCGCCTTTCCGGCAGCCAGGGCCTTGAGGTTCATTTCCACGATGGCCTTTCCCTTGCGTTCAAACAGGTGGATGATGCCTTCTTCCAAGGCTGCATCGTCAAGACCGATGTAAGGTGAGGCTGCCCCCAACATGACCATGTTGGATACCTTCGCTGATCCCAAATCCCTGGCAAGAGCGTCAACGTCCAGCAGGTGAGCGTTGGGCAGGTTTTTCAACGTGCTCATTAATAGGGCTTCCTCGGGATAGTCAGGAATGTTGACAAAGGGTGTCACGTTGGCCACCACAAAGCCACCAGGCTTGAGCCAGCCCGCGTAACGAAGCGCTTCCATGGGCTCCAAGGCAATCACCAGATCGGCTTTGCCCCGACTGATCAAGTCAGAAAAAATGTATTTGTCTGAAAGACGCAGGTTGGACTGAACGTCACCCCCGCGTTGACTCATACCGTGTACTTCCGCTTGTTTGAGATAGAGTTGCCGCCTGACAGCGGCTTCACCGATGACAGCGGCTATCGACAAGATGCCCTGACCACCCACACCGGCCAATATGATATCTGTTTTCATGATTAGGATCGTTTTTTTCTGGACAGGGTTTGGATACACTCACGCCTGGGGATGATGACGGAAACACCCTCATAAGCTATTTCCTGTCGCAACAGCTCGACCATCTGGTCATAGTTTTTCTTCAGCGGTATCAACACGTGCAAATGATCCGGTTCTACACCCAATCCCAAGCAGATGGCTTCCAACTTACCGGTACCAGCCGAAGGTTGGCCACCTGTCATGCCCGTTGTTTCATTATCGGAGATGATGACAGTGATGGACGATTGCTCGTTGATGGCATCCAGCAGGGAGGTCATACCCGAATGGGTAAAGGTGGAATCACCAATAACAGCTATCGGGTATTTCAGGCCGGCATCGGCTGCTCCTTTGGCCATGGTGATGGAAGCACCCATATCCACACAGGTATGCATGGCTCTGAAAGGCGGCAAATACCCGAGTGTGTAACAACCAATATCACCAAAAATACGACAATCGGTAGCGTTTTCCTGGTATACTTCCTGCAGGGCTTCAAAGACATCGCGGTGACCACAACCGGTACACAGAGAAGGTGGTCGCATTCGAACGACCTCAGGCACATCAACCTGCGTCGTAGCCGGAAAACCCAACGCTTTGGCCACGAGGTCAGGGTTGAGTTCCCCTGTTCTAGGCAGGAGGCCATCTTTGCGCCCCCTGATAACCCATCGACTGTTCAACAAACCAGTCAACGCTTCTTCAATGAGGGGATACCCTTCTTCCAATACGATCAACTCGTCACACGCAGCGGCCAGGGTTCTGACTGTTTCAAGAGGAAGCGGATATTGACCTATCTTGAGTATAGGATGAGGACAACCTTCGGGATAACATTCCATCAGGTAGTTGTAGGCTATCCCCGCAGCCAAAAAGCCCTTGCTGCGATCAGTTCCTGGCACAAAACAATTGACCAAACCATTAACCGAGGCGTCCTGAAATAAGGCCTGCTTGGCCAACAGGGCATTGTACTGCTTACGGGCATTGCCAGGCAGGAGTACAAACTGGCTGGGATTGTCTGAAAAACGCAGGCTGTTTTCCGCGCGTTCGGCATTGCGGGTCACACCTGCCCTGGAATGTGCCAAGCGGGTGGTGATACGCAGCATAACGGGGGTCCCCAACGCTTCGGAGAAGTCAAAGGCCTCAAAAACCATGTTGTACGCTTCTTGTTGATTGGAGGGCTCAAAAATGGGTATCAAGGCGAACTGTCCGTAGAAACGGGAATCCTGCTCATTTTGGGAGGAATGCATCGAGGGGTCGTCGGCGGCTACTAACACCAGGCCACCGACCACACCGGTGACAGCTGCGTTCATAAAAGCATCGGCAGCCACATTGACACCTACATGTTTCATACAAACCAGGGCTCGCTTGCCGGCAAATGCCATGCCCAAAGCAGCCTCCATGGCGGTTTTTTCATTGGTGGACCAATGGCTGTGTACGCCCCGTAGTCTGGCAGCTTCAGCTTGTTGTATGTATTCGGTAATTTCTGTCGAAGGGGTGCCGGGATAGGCGTAAACACCGGAAATCCCGGCATCCAAGGCGGCTTGCGCTATGGCCTCGTCGCCCAGCAAAAGGGAACTATTCATACGTTGATAGGTATCTATTTAATGCGAAAATACTCATTTTACTCCAATATTCCCCTTTCATTGAGGGCTTTGTGATAGGCGGACGCGTTTTTCATGTGTTGGGCATACGTGGTGGCAAAGGCGTGGTAACCGGAAAAATCGGCCTTGGCACACATATACAGGTATGAATGACGTTCGGCATTCAATACAGCTTCAATGGCCCTGATGGACGTAATTCGAATGGGACCTGGGGGCAACCCGTTGTTCTTATAGGTGTTATAGGGCGAATTAATGGCAATTTGGTGCTTGGTCAACCGCCTGATACCAGGATTACCGGCCGCATACTTAAGCGTGGGATCAGCCTGGAGGGGCATCTCTATGCGCAGTCGGTTGAGGTAGAGACCAGCGACCTTGGACATTTCGTCTCCCTTATTGGTTTCTTCTTCCACGATAGAGGCCAGAATCTGCGCTTCCACGGGTGATAGGTTGTGTCTGGAAGCAGCTTTGACCCGTGTTTCATCCCAGAACTTCCGGTATTCCTTGAGGAGCATCGCCCTCACTTTCTCCGGACTGGCATTCCACCAGGCTTCGTAGGTATTGGGCAAGTAGATGCAGCGATACGTTTCCTGGTTGAAGCCCTCGGCTCGTATCCAGGCCGTATCCGTCAGAGCTGCCAGCAAGGCCGTTGAATCAGCCATCAATTGGACAGAAAGGCGGGCAGCCAATTGTTCCATGTTCCTGACATTGTTAAACGTCAATTTGACCGGAGACTGTAATCCAGCCTTTAATCGACGGACCAATGAAAAATCAGACAAACCCGGCTCTATCAAATAATGTCCTACCGGCAGAGGCTCCTTATACCCAAGGCGTTTCATCAAGAAATGCAGTCGTCCGGTTTTGGGTGTTTCACCAATCCGTTGCAGGTGCATTAACACGGTATCATTGGTATCACCGGGACGCACATACAGGCTGACGACCTCCTCGTTTCGGAGTGAAGAACCAAAAACAAGAGTGATTACTAACAAACAAACTGCCACAAAGCAGGCAGAGACACCCAGAAGGATGCGAGAACGGGTTTTTAACGCCATTTTAATGGATTTTTACACACCCAAAAATAGCGGTTTTTTTTAGAATAAATAGAGGGGCATTTTTTGGCGGGTTAAAAGACTTTTCTATCTTTGCACCGCAAAAGCGATTAGCTACGCTCCCGGAAGGATGGGTGAGTGGCTGAAACCAACAGTTTGCTAAACTGTCGTACGGGTAACCGTACCGGGGGTTCGAATCCCCCTTCTTCCGCGACC
>DOBD01000044.1:0-2136 GCA_003506275.1 Bacteroidales bacterium
CACCGTGGTCGACAAGGCCAATGTGTTGGAAACCTCCAGGCTTTGGCGCCAGATTGCGCAGGAAATGGCTCCCAATTACCCCGACATTGAAACTGATTTTCTGTTTGTAGACAACGCGGCCATGCGCCTGATTCAATGGCCGGCTAGCTTCGATGTGATGGTTACCGAGAATATGTTTGGCGACATCCTCACCGATGAGGCTTCTGTCATTACAGGTTCATTGGGTTTGTTGCCCTCGGCCTCTGTTGGTTTGCATACCTCTGTTTTTGAACCCATTCACGGCTCGTACCCCCAGGCTGCCGGCAAAAACATCGCCAATCCGTTGGCCACGGTATTGTCAGCTGCCATGATGTTCGAGTACGCTTTCGGACTGACCGCCGAGGGTACATTGATCAGGGAAGCCGTGGCTGCCAGCATGGATGCCGGGTTTGTTACCGAAGACATCGCGGTTGACGGCCTCAAACCCAGAACCACCAGCGAGGTGGGCGACTGGTTGGTGCAGTATATTCAAGGCTGATTCACAATCTTGGTCGCCTAAAAATGTAGTGCGAGGGATACGACTGCACAAGTCGGTTTAAATCGGGAGCGTTGTAGAAAAAACATGCTCCCGATTCGATTTATTTAAAAAAAGTGTTAATCTTGCACCTCGAAATAATGCCACTCCATTTATGTTGCCCAGTTTGAACGTCGAACACATTTTGGTCCTGTTGCTCCAGAGTGTGGTCGTGGCCCTTTCCATCCTGACCCTGTTCCGTTTCAGGAAGGCGTTGGGTATGGGTGGCTTGTATATGTTGTTGGGCTTACTGCAAGTGTTACAGGTCTTATTGGCCTCCTCTTCCTACTTTGTCATTGCCTCAGATTTGATGATTTCCCCTGGGTCGGCTGTTGTATTCAGTGCCAGCCTGTTTGCTATTTTGCTGGTGTATATCAAGGAGGATGTGAAGGAAACCAGGCGCCTGGTGGCTGCTGTTATCCTGATCAATGCGGTGTTGTCCCTGCTCATCTTTTTATTCAGCATCAATGCTGATGAGAGCATGGGCGTCTTGTCGTCTGAATTAACGGAAGTATACAAACACAAAGGGCTGAGGGTTGTTGTTGTTGGTAGCCTGGCGTTGTTGTTCGATGTCGTCCTCTTACTTTTTTTGTACGAACGGCTGGCAAGGTACATTCCTTCCCTGTTTCTGCGTATGCTGCTGACCATGATGGTGGTACTGTCCCTGGATACGCTAGCCTACATCTCGGGTACGTTCTGGGGTGAGCCCAATTACAACCGCATGTTGTTGGCTGCCTTGATAGGCAAGAATGCGGCGGCTGTCGTTTATTCCAGCTTGTTTTACCTCTACCTGCGCTTCATTGAAAAGGACCTCGTTTTTGCCGATATTCCCGGCTTGAGGGGTGTTTTCAATTCGCCGACCTATCGTCAGAAGTATGAAATGGCGGCGAAAGAAAAGGACTTGTTGCAGCAAAAAGCCGAGAAAGCCGAGGCGTTGAGCAGAATTCGTTACCAGGCTGTAGTCAATTGTGTCCAGGTTGGGGTTTTTCAAACCGATCCCTCGGGTTCTACCACGTATGTCAATCCCAAGTGGTGTGAAATTTCCGGTCTGTCACAGGAGGAAGCCCTGGGGTATGGTTGGCTTACCTCTGTTCACCCGGACGACAGGGTGCAAACATCAGATGGTTGGCGCCTGGCTACCAATCAAGAGGTATCCTCCACGGTATCTTACCGTTTCTTGAGGGCTGACGGCAGCCTCCGTTGGGTGTTGGGGCAGGCTGTGCCTGAATTGGATGAAAACGGCGCCTTACTGGGTTATGTTGGTACCATCACCGACATCACGCCCCTAAAAAAATACGAAGAGGCACTGAGTGTGGCCAAAGAAAAAGCAGAAGAAAGCGGCCGGCTCAAATCGGCCTTCCTGCAAAACATTTCCCACGAGATTCGTACCCCCATGAACGCCATTTGCGGCTTCACCGAGTTGTTGGCGCTTCCCGACCTGAACCCGGAGAAACGCGACAGCTACATCGGTATCGTTCAACACAGTGCCAATCAACTCTTGGGTATTGTCAACGACATCGTCACCATCTCTTCGTTGGAAAAAAAGCAGGTGGAACCTATTTACGAGGCCGTCAACATCAACA
>DOBD01000044.1:2189-4420 GCA_003506275.1 Bacteroidales bacterium
ACCGACAAGACCAAGTTGACTCAAATTCTCACCAACCTGGTTGCCAACGCTTTCAAATTCACGCACCAGGGTTTCATCCGGGTTGGTTATACGCCCGAAGGCTCCCTGATCCGTTTTTACGTCGCCGACAGCGGCATCGGTGTACAACCTAAAGCGCAGCAAGAAATATTCGAGCGCTTCAGACAGGCTGACCAAAGCATCCAGGTCAACTATGGTGGCACAGGACTGGGTCTTTCCATTTCGAAAGGCCTGGTCGAATTAATGGGTGGCTACATCTGGGTGGTGTCCGAGCCGGGTAAGGGCTCAACCTTCTACTTTACCCTCCCTTTCAACGTGTGATGAGCCCGCTTGCCGGTAATAATTCGTAAAACCGGATGATGGTGGCCAACCCACGTTGAAACTGACTAATCAGGAAACTTTCGTTGGGCGAATGGATGGTGTCGCGCTCCAGACCGAATCCAAGCAGGAGGGGATTGGCACCTAGTAACTGCTGCAAGTCGGCAAGGATGGGGATACTGCCACCACCCCGACTGGGCACTGGCTCGATGCCGTACACCTCAGCCATGGCCTGGGCCGCTGCCTGGTAGACAGGGGAGGAGATGGGTGTCAGAAAACCTTGACCACCGTGTTCGGCCCAGGTTTCCACCGTCACGCCTTCAGGAGCCAGCACCTTTAAGTAATCCATCAATTGCTTGGTTACCACCTTGTAATCCTGGTTGGGCACCAACCGCATGGATACTTTTGCCTGGGCAAACGAAGGCAACACCGTCTTGGCGCCTTCACCTGTATAACCACCCCAGATTCCACATACGTCGAGGCAGGGACGAATACCTGTGCGTTCCAGGGTGCTGTAACCCGTTTCGCCTTGTACTGCCTTGATGCCCAGTGAGGTTTTGTAGGCCGCTTCATCGAAGGGGGCTCTGGCCAGCATGGCTCTTTCTTCGGGGTTTAACTCCACGACGGGGTCGTAAATACCGGGTACCGTGATGCGACCTTGTTCATCCACCAGTTTGGCAATCATGCCGCAGAGGGTGTTGATGGGGTTGGCAATGGCGCCCCCGTAATGCCCCGAATGGACATCTTTGTTGGGTCCGGTGACCTTAATCTGTACATAGGCCAGGCCGCGCATACCGCAGTTGATGGACGGCACATCCTCGTCAATCATGGTCGTGTCGGACACAAGGATGAAGTCACAGGCCAACAACTCCTTATGATCTGCCGCCCAGTCAGCCAAGGAAGGGGAACCGATTTCTTCCTCGCCCTCAATGAGAAACTTAAGGTTGCAGGTCAGTCCACCCTTGCCCAGCAGGTATTCCATGGCCTTGACGTGGAGGAAGGATTGCCCCTTGTCGTCGTTGGCCCCCCTTCCGTAAATAGCCCCGTCCCTGACCTCAGGTTCAAAGGGCGGGGTTTTCCACAGGTCGAGCGGATCGGCCGGCTGCACATCGTAGTGCCCGTAAATCAGCGCTGTAGGCAGGTTGGGGTCCACCCGTTTCTCGGCAAACACCACCGGGTGGCCCTTCGTGGGGTAAATTTCGGCCGTATCTGCGCCTGATTTCAGCAATAGGGCTGCATACCGTTCAGCGCAGTGCAGCATATCCGGCCTATGCGCCGGTACCGCACTGATAGAAGGTATACGAAGCAGTTCAAACAACTCATCCAGGTAACGGGGCGTCTGCTCAAGCAGGTTTTCGTGAAGCGTTTTCATTGTAGTGTTGGCTAATTGGACCCGAAAGATACGAAAAAGCCGGCTTTTTGCACGCCCCGGATTCCATCACGTACGTCTACGAGTGCAACCGCCTGAAGGAAATCCACTACCCGGGTCATCCTGAGAACGACGTCACCTACGTGTATGGCACGAAGACCGATACGGGTGCCACCAAGGGCTTCCGTGCCGGCCGCCTGAAATACCTCATCGACGGCAGCGGCGCCAGGGAATACACGTACGGCCGCATGGGTGAGGTAACACAGGAACGTCGCACGCTCATCATCCCCAACCAGGCCGTAGCCACCTATGTGACAGGCTGGACCTACGACGCCTGGAACCGCGTACGCACGATGACCTACCCTGACGGTGAACAGCTCACCTACCAGTACAACCCCGGCGGCCTGCTCAGAGCCATCAACGGAGTGAAGGACAATCAGCAGTACACCTACATCCACACCATCAACTACGACAAGTTCGAGCGTCGCACGTCCATCCGCTACGGCAACAACGTGGTCACGGAGTA
>DOBD01000004.1:0-215 GCA_003506275.1 Bacteroidales bacterium
AGCATCATCAATGGCAAGGTCAGCAACTCAGTGACTTATCGGATTACGTATGTCCTTTACCCCAAGAAAACAGGGACATTTACCATCAATGGGGCTACCGCTACCATCAAGAAAGAGACTCATAAAAGCAACTCGCTGACCATCAAAGTACTGGCTGCCGATCAACAAGCGGCCGCCAACGCTGCCCAAAGCACCGCCTCGCAAGCTGGTCGAGG
>DOBD01000004.1:224-6489 GCA_003506275.1 Bacteroidales bacterium
CCAGGTGGGAGACGATCAGATCTTTATTAGGGCCGTTCCCTCCAAGACCACTGTTTTTGAACAGGAGGGCCTGACCGTGACCTACAAACTCTACACCCGGGTCGACATTTCCGGGTTTGAAAACCCCAAATTCCCGGAATTCAAAGGGTTCATGGCTCAGGAAATCGAATTGCCGGCCAATCAGCAATGGGATCTTGNNCTGCTATATCCTAGGGAAACGGGTAACTTGACCATCGACAAAGGCAGTTTTGATGTCGTGTTGCAACTCAGGGTGGCCAGTCCCCGTCGAGGTAGTATTTTCGATGATTTTTTCGATACCTACCAGGAAGTCAAGAAAACGTTGTATTCCAACCCGGTAACCGTATATGTCAAGTCCTTGCCCTTCGGCAAACCCGCTGATTACAGCGGCATGGCCGGACAGCTATCGATGACCTCGACCATTAATGCCACTGAAGTTACTGCCAACGATGCCGTAACCATCAAGGTGACCCTGACCGGTAACGGTAACCTGAAAATGCTACCCACACCCGACCTGACCTTTCCGCAGGATTTCGAAGTATACGATCCCAAGGTGGAAAACCGCTTCACAACCACAGCCAAAGGGGTGAGTGGGAGCAAAGTCATCGAGTACCTGGTTATTCCACGCTATGCCGGCACGTTCGAAATACCGGCGGCCACCCTCAGTTATTTCGACCTGTCATCGGGTACCTATAAAACCCTGTCCACCAAACCATACACCCTGAAAGTTGCCAAAGGCAAAGAGGGAGACCAGGTGGTGAGTGGCAATTTTTCCAACAAGGAACAAGTACGTTTGTTGGGTTCGGACATCCGCTACCTCAAGACCGGTTTCAGCCTGCGTAAACCAGCTGTATTACTACTGGGACAAACCTGGTATTGGTTGACCTATGCGTTGCTGTTGTTCTTTTTCTGTCTCTTTTTGTTCATTTACCGCAAGCAAGCCAAGGCCAACTCCGATATTAGCCGGGTGCGTAACCGCAAGGCCAATAAAGTGGCCGTGAAACGCCTCAAATTGGCGGCCAGGTATCTGGCTGAGAAGAATGGGGAGGTCTTCTATGAAGAATTGCTCAAGGCCTTGTGGGGTTACACCAGCGACAAACTCACCATTCCCTTGTCCAGGTTGACCAAAGAAACCATCGATAGTGAACTGGCTGCCGGCAATGTCAGCGAAGCCTTACGTGGCGAATACGCTGCCATCCTTCAGGCCTGTGAATACGCTCGTTATGCCCCTGCCGAATCCGGTCAGGCCATGGACGAGCTGTACAAAAAAACCCTCGAGGTCATCAATAAAATGGAAAACACCATAAAAAAATAAACAGGATGAAGTCACCCTTGTTGATTTGCTTCAGTCTGCTGGTTGCCGGTTTGACCCCATCCGTTCAAGCCCAACAAGCCGACGTTCCGGTTACTCAGGTGACCGACACGATCAATACGGCCGTCGAGGATCAACCGGCATCCTCGATCGACCTGCTCAATGCTGCCGAAGCCAGTTATACCAATGCCGATTACACGACGGCAGCGACCCTTTATGAATCGTTATTGACTGAAAACGGTCCCGATTTTCACCTGTACTACAACCTGGGAAATACGTATTACCGGTTAAAGGATGTCGCCAAAGCTATGTTAAATTATGAAAGAGCGTTGCGACTCAATCCAGGCGACAGGGATACCCGGTTTAACCTGGAGATTTGTCAGGCAAAAACCATCGATAAGATAGAGCCATTGGGTACATTCTTGGTTACCAGGTGGTTTCATAGACTGGGCGATTCCATGAACAGCAATGGGTGGGCCTTGACCAGTCTGCTCTGTTTCCTTCTTTTAATCGCCAGCCTTACCGCTTACTTTTTCTCACGAAGATCCTGGTTGAAAAAAAGTGGCTTTTATGTGGGTATCGTTTCGTTGATTCTCTGTATCTTGTCGCTGATTTATGCTTCCAAGACCTATCAGGCAGCGGTGTATCCCGATCAAGCCATCATTATGGCGCCCACCGTCACGGTCAAGAGTTCACCGGATCAAAGCGGAACCGACCTCTTTTCCCTGCACGAAGGTACCAAGGTGACCATCACCAATGAGATAGGCAGTTGGAATGAAATAGAACTTCAGGATGGCAACGTCGGTTGGGTACCGGCTACCAGCATGGAGGTTATTTAAAAACGACACCATGAATTTTTTCGACCAACTCCTCATATGGGACAAGCAAACCCTGCTCACCATCAACAGCTACCATCAACCTTGGCTGGATCGTTTCATGTGGTTGGTCTCCGAATCGTTGTTATGGCTTCCCTTGGCCCTGGCCTTCGTGCTCATCCTGTTCAGAAACAAAGGCAACAAAGCTCTTTTCATTTTGCTGGCTTTGGGATTACTCATCCTTTTTACCGATCAGGTGGCCTCGTCGATCATTAAGCCCTTGGTGGAGCGTTTCCGCCCTTCGCACGACCCCGAATTTGGTGACTGGGTCAATTTGGTCAATGGGTATAAAGGTGGGCGTTATGGTTTTATTTCTAGCCATGCTGCCAATGTGTTTGCTTTTGCCGGATTTAGCCTGCTGCTGGTGCGTAACTGGCCTTATACCGTTCTTGTTCTTTTATGGGCTAGCCTGGTAGCCTTCTCGCGCATCTATTTAGGCGTTCACTTTCCGTTGGATGTCATCTGTGGCGGTCTTTTCGGCTTTCTTTCCGGTTGGGGTATGTATGCCTTGTATGCCGCCTTTTTTGAACGGCAAATGCATGCCAGCCGTAGCCGCAGCATGCGTACAGATCGTAAGACCACCAACGGAGAGTTTAAAAAGACGGACATCGGCTTGTTTCTGACAGCCTTGATACTGGTATTGGTGACAGCTGTCATCGCCGCCCACAAATTGGCCTGGTAATTATAGATCCTAAAAAGTGGTAAACTTTCCAAAAAGGTCGCTGCATTCTTTTGAATATCTGCTTTATTGACTATATTTAAAGCAGTTTTATCATTCCAATGTACTAACGTTATAATGTATACGGCCATGGAAAAAACCATCTCCTTCAATGAACTTCGCAGAATCAAGGACAAGTTGCCTTCCGGCAGTTCCCAACGTATCGCTGATGAACTCGGTATCAACGTGCAGACTGTCCGGAATTATTTTGGCGGGTGTAACTACAGTGACAGCAAAAGCGCCGGTGTTCACTTCGAACCCGGACCCGATGGAGGTTTGGTCAAACTGGATGATACGGTGATTCTGGATGTGGCCATTCGCATCCTGGAAGAACAAGAAGTCTGATCGATCAGCGCGTCTGTTCGACTGAAGCCGCATCCCGCCGATGCGGCTTTTTCGTTAAACGAAAGTTGAGGGTACGCAACAAGCAGCGATTTTCCCTTTAGCGTTGGTTTCTTTCGTTATTATCACATCTTCTTTCTGAAAAGTGTTTACGTTCAAAGGTTGTCATTCCTACATTTACCTGCATAAACCTTGAACTTACACCGATGAAAAACGAACAAGCCCTCTACCTGGTCTATTCATTGAATGTTACCACCGACCACTATGCCGCTATCAAACCCGGCAAACCCTTGTTTTTTTCTTCCAAACTCAAAGCGGAGGACGTCATTCGCCGTTACAAAGATTTGTACGCCTTTCTGTACGATGACGCGTCTCAGGGGGAAAAGGTCTATTGCCTGATTCTGGAAACGTATGCCATGGATTCCCCTTACCGTTATCAATTGGCAACCAGGGTGTATACTCCTGATGGCCGTCTGATCAATGATTGCCTCGTACCCGATGACGCCCCTTTTTATGGACGTCCCAAGGGTAGCATTCAGCACCAGGTCGGTGATTTGGTAGAGGTGCCTTGTGGGGATCGGTTGTTGATTGGTATCGTGGCTTGCCAACCGATGTGCCTTTGCGAGGGTGATAAGCCCTATGGACTGAGCGCTTCGGACGATTGTTACACCATTATCCAACACCCTGACCTGGAAGTTAATTATGCCCATGCTCCCTTGGTCTTCAAACCAAGTCGAACCATCGATCCTGCTGTCAATGACGTATTACAAACAGCACTCAAGGCCTACGCGGTGGAATTGTAGGGTGCAGGAGGTTAATGAAAGACGACCAACACACTGTCGCGGTCAAGCCTTGATGTCAACCATGTTTTAATGGTTTGTTTTTCCTGGTTTGACAGGGGTATCGTAGGAAGGGTTTCAAACGCCACAAAAGCCGTGGGAAAGGCCAACGTGTCGACAAATCGATAGGTATCGGCATATGTGCATCCCTTAATAGCCGGATAAATAGATGCGATTTCTTGATACAACGAACGCCCCATATAACTGACATTAACCAGGCTGTCAATCTGGTATTCCCTCGTTTTCAGGGCTCTGTCCAACTTGTTCAATTCTTCCCTCAATTGCATGACCTCGAGATTCTTGGCGTCCATGCCGGCAAATGATAGCCCCTGTTTGATTACAATGGTGGGTTTGTCCAGGTTGAATTGATTGGCTTTCTGGCTGATTTGAGTGCGTTGATCATCGGTCAGTGACAGTCCCCCGTACACCAGCGTAATGGTTTTGCTTGAAGCGTTTACATCACTGCTAAGCAAGTAATTCCCCTCAAACGTACTGACATTGCTGATGTACAGGTTGGATTCTTCTATGAAACGCTCTTTTTGCACCAAGAGATAACCAAAGTAAATACTGGGGACGAAAACCAGGACGATAATGGCGGATATCCAACGATTAATGTGCTTTTTGTGAATCGGATCCACAACCGTCCTGATGGGGAATTTCAGGATTTGGGAGATTAAAACGGATGCCAAAGCGATGAACACCGTGTTGATGGTAAATAAGTAGAAGGCACCCAGGAAGAAATCCACTTGTCCGGTAGCCAATCCATAGCCGGCTGTACAAAGGGGCGGCATCAGTGCCGTTGCGATGGCGACACCGGGTATGACATTGCCTTTTTGCTTGCTGCTGATGGCGACGATGCCGGCCAGACCGCCAAAGAGGGCTATCAGAACGTCGTAAATACTGGGACTGGTTCTGGCCAATAATTCGGAGTGAGCGGTGGAAATGGGGCTGATGGCAAAATACGCGGTAGAGGCCAACAAACTGATACCCACGGCGTAGCCGAAGTTCTTTATGGACTTCTTGAACAATTCCATGTCATAGGTGGCTACACTATACCCCATGCCGTTGATTGGTCCCATCAGGGGTGATATGAGCATAGCGCCGATAATGACGGCCGTTGAGTTCATGTTCAAGCCAACAGACGCAACGATGATGGCAAAAAAGAGAATCCAGAGGTTGGTCCCTCTAAAGGATACCCCTTTGAGTATTTCCTGGTGAATGTTGTCGTAACTCTCCAACTCCATTTCCAGGTTGAATAGATGCCCCAGGCGTTTGATAAAAAGTATGATCTTGTTCATAGTCAATGCGATAAAGGGTGCTTCTACAGGAAGTGATTTGTTGCTACAAGGTAGAAAAAAAACAACAGCAAACAAAAAAATCGTTTCCAACCGTGAGTATGAAATGGATACTTGAAGGTATTAAAAACAGAAAAGCACCTGCAAATTCCTTTACAAGTGCTTTTTCTGACTGTCGGGGTAGCGGGATTCGAACCNNGGTCTTTTTTAGGTAGGAAGCAACAGGTGGCATTGGCTTATGAAAAAAAATCGTGATATTTGCACCACAAATCCCAGAACTATGTACAGAACCCATACATGTGGCGCATTACGCCTCAGCGACGAAAATAACCAAGTGACCCTGGCCGGTTGGGTCCAACGCCTCCGCAAAATGGGTGGCATGACCTTTATCGACCTCAGAGACAGGTACGGTATCACGCAATTGGTCTTTAATCAGGAAGTGGATGCCACGCTGTGCGAACAAGCCAACAAACTGGGTAGGGAATGGGTCATTCAGGCCACAGGGACTGTCAAAGCTCGCTCAAACCGCAATGCCCACCTGGAAACGGGTGATATCGAACTCATTGTTCAGACATTGAATGTGCTTAATCCCTCCGATACGCCTCCCTTTACCATTGAGGACGAAACCGATGGGGGAGATGACATCCGTATGAAGTACCGTTACCTGGACTTACGTCGACCGGCCGTACGTCGCAACCTCGAGTTGCGCCACCGCATGGTCATGTTGGTGCGACAGTATTTGGACAAACAACAGTTTATCGAGGTGGAAACCCCAGTTCTTATTGGTTCCACTCCGGAAGGTGCCAGGGACTTTGTCGTGCCTTCCCGTATGAATCCCAATGAATTTTATGCCCTGCCACAGTCTC
>DOBD01000286.1 GCA_003506275.1 Bacteroidales bacterium
TGAAGCGGGTTTCGTCATTGATAGCGTGCTCTTCAACGGCTTGCCCTGCGTGGTTCAACAAGACAGCCTCTTCAATGCGCCGAAGGTAACCGGTAATGCCACCCTGTTTGTAAAATTTGCCGCCGCTTCGGAGGTGGGCACGATCTATCGATTTGATGTTGAAACGGGTGCTCATGGCTCTTTGGTGTACAAAAATACCCCGCTGCTTCCCTCAACGGTGGTTTCAATCAAAGCGGGTGAATCTGCCCAATTCACTCTAATCCCCGACAATAGCTACATCCTTGAAAGGCTATTACTCAACGGCGTGGATGTCACAGCTTCGGTGGTCAACAACACGTTTACGCTTGAACATGTTTCGTCTGATGCCTCTCTGTCAGCCACGTTCAGCATCAACACCGTGGCCACGGTGAACGTGCTTGTTCCCGGCACCTTGTCTGCCTATTTCTTTAAGGAACAGCACAGTGAAATCACCAAACTAGCGATATCAGGCTTTATCACTACGAGTGATTTCTATTTTATACGGGACAGCCTGAAGAATGTGAGGGAGCTTGATTTGCAACAGGCTGATTTTGAGTTTGAGGGAATAAAAATGATTCCAAATTATGCTCTCAGCAGCCATTATAAGCTATCAACCATCCTTTTTCCGTCTGATCTTTGTGGTATAGGAGAAAATGCTTTTGGTAACTGTAGCGCTTTAACAACGATTCACCTTCCAGCTACAATAAACACCATCAGAATGCAAGCATTCAGTGGTTGCGAACAATTAGTTTCACTGCGTATTGATGCTATGGTGCCACCCACGATTACCAATGGACTGGGCGGTTCCATTACGTTGGTTTTTGTTCCCAACGAAGCGGTGAGTGTCTATAAAAATGCTTCTGGCTGGAATCAATACACCATACTGCCTGCTACAGGCACGTCTGTTAGTGTCCATGTGGAAACCGCTGGCACATTGAGTAGTCTTGTTAGCCAACAAGGGGTGGCTTTGACCGATGTCAGCCGTTTGGTGGTGACTGGTACGTTGAACAGCGAGGATTTCCGGGTGATGAGTAAAACCATGACGCAACTGACCGCTGTTGATATTGCAGGTACAGACGTTGAAACCATTCCCAACAGCGCCTTTGAAGGCAAAGTCTCCCTGTTGTCGTTCAAGGCACCTTCAGGCATCAAGACCATCGGTGAGAAAGCCTTCTCCGGTTGCCGCTTGCTGGCGGAAATTCCTTTTGGTGACCAAATTGTCTCCATTGGAAACCGTGCCTTTGAAAACTGTGCATCAATGGCGGGCAGCTTGAAATTCCAAGCTTCCTTGTCAAGTCTTGGGGAGTATGCCTTTTCGAATTGTGCTCAATTGGATACCATTGATCTAAGCGCTTGCTTAATGCTGAGATCCCTTTCACAAAGTGTTTTCAGCTATTGCAAGGGGGTTGTTTTTCTGGTCGTACATCCAGAGTTGTATGGCATAGGATACCAGGCTTTTGAGGGCTGTGCTTCACTAAAGAACGTTGATTTGTCAAGGTGCAAATCAATGTCAATGGAGTACTTTGCTTTTGGTAATTGCACAACGTTACAATCAATTAGTCTACCAGCAAACATAGGGCAAATAAGTAGTGCTGTATTTTCTTCTTGCTCCCAACTGAAGAAAATCCTACTTTATTCCAGGAGCGTTCCTCTGTTACCAGACAATGTTTTTCAAGGTGTGGACATTGCTACCTGCGAACTTATTGTTCCAACCGGCTCAGCTAAGAGCTATTCCTTGGCACCCAATTGGTCGTCGTTTGCCATCATTAAAGAGATGGGCGTGTTGGTCAACATCGGTGCAAATGGCAGGGCAACATTAGGTAGTGAGACCTTGGAAGACGGGCAAGTCGTTTTTCATAACGAAGCCGCGAAGATTTTTCAGGTGATGCCTGATCCTGGTTATGAAGTGGCCAGCTTTACGGTGAACGGCCAAAATGCAACCCTTGAAGACTACCGGTACCAACTGGCTGCAGGGACGCAAAGTGCAGCACTGGCTGTCACCTTTAGACTGAAGAAATTCCCCTTACAAGTCACCGTCAAAGGAGAAGGGTCCCTGAAGTATGGTTATACGCTTTATAAAGACACTTTTTTTGCACTATCGGCCGATAGTGCTTCGACCCTCGTGTTTTCCGTGCTTCCCTCATCGGGCTATGCCATTGACAGTGTGCGTTTCAATGGTGAGCCTAGTGTGGCCCAGAAAAGCAATACCTTATATGTAACACCACTGCTTACGGGTCCATCGGAATTAGCGTTGCAGTTTGTTCCAGAAACGACGCTGGGCACCTTCCACAAAATGGAGGTGGTAACCGGTAAGAACGGATCGGTGGAATACGTGCATACGCCAATGATGAAAGATACGACGGATGTATTGATACCAAGTGGAGATGCTGCCGTCTTTACTTACATACCCAATCAAGGGTACATCCTGGATAAGGTCAGCTACAATGGGGCGAATGTCACGGCGGCTGTTGTTGACAACCAGTTTGTCCTTTCCTCAGTGACTGCAGCTGGAAGAATCGCTGTAACGTTTAAAGTGAACCCACTCTTGAGCCTTGAGGTCAAAACGCCGGGTACGTTGTCCCAACGTATCACTGCAGACCAAAAAATGGGCGTGAACAATCTGACGCTGACGGGCAATATCGACATGAACGACTTTTACTATATGAGAGACAGCATGGAAGCTTTATCAGTCGTGGATCTACGTCAAGTTACCGTGGGCCATCAGATGGGATCCCAGTTTTATGCTACATATGAAATACCAAACCAGGCATTTAGTAAGGATTGGAGCAACGGGAAGAAAACGCTGACCGAAATCTTCCTGCCGTTGAACACGCGCTATATACGTGATGCTGCCTTCGTCAATTGTACCAACCTGCAAGAGGCTCATATTGACGATTGCACAATGTTGGAATCAATTGATTACAGTGCCTTCAATAACACGTCGCTAAGGAATGTGTCGTTCCCAGCGACGCTGAAAAGTATGAATAGCAGTGCTTTTAACAACTGTTTGAGCCTTGAATCGGTTGATCTTTCAAAAACGGGGCTGACTATAATTCCAGAGAATTGCTTTTCAAGTTGTGGTCGCTTGTCGGATGTTAAGCTTCCTCCAAACGTCATGACCATTAGTGGTTGGGCGTTTTCGGGTTGTTCAGCCCTTACTAACATCGATTTGTCTTCCGCTTCAAAGCTAGTGGCCATCAATCAATCGGCCTTCAGTAATGCCAACATGTCATCCATCACGTTTCCAGCCACGCTTAAAACGATAGGCGAGGGCGCTTTCCAGTATTGTTATGCGCTTAAGACGGTTAATATGTCTGCTTGTACGGGTTTACTGAATATTAATGCTTCAACCTTTCAGTATTCAGCTATTACCAGCCTTACGCTCCCAGCCAACCTCCTTTCAATCGGAATGAGTGCCTTTGAGGGTTGCAACATCATTGGAACAGTGACGATACCGGCCACCGTGACAGCCATTGGAAACAATGCGTTCATCAATAATTCCAAGTTGACGTTCTGCAAAACGGATGCCACCACGCCACCAGTATTGGGCACGATGGTATTCCCCTCCACCATGGTTGCCGTTTTTGTACAGGAGCAATGCATCGCTGCGTATGAGGCGGCTCCTGGATGGGAAGACTACGACATCATTGGTGGGGAACGCACTGTGACCGTGCATGTGTCCAAACCGGGAACCTTGGCTACATCCATCATGGAGCAGACAGGGACACCTCCCCGCCTGGTTACAACGATGGTGGTAACAGGTGATTTGAACGCCGTGGATTTTGAAAACATGCGCACCAACATGCCGCTGTTGCATACCTTGGATGTGTCAGGGACTGATGTTATGATCATTCCCGAAGGTGCATTCAAGAATAAAACCATTCTGATGACGTTTAAGGCGCCTGAATTCTTGGTAGAAATCAAACCCAACGCCTTTGAGAATTGCTCCAATTTGAAAGATACACTGATACTACCTGATGGGGTCATTACCATAGGAAGCAGTGCTTTTATCAATTGCAATTCACTGACCGGCATCAAATTGCCTAAACGGTTGATGACCATTGGCGGCCGTGCGTTTGAAGGTTGCAACGCCATCAACCAGCCGTTGATATTTTCGACGAAAATCAACAGTATCGGTTACCAAGCCTTTGCGGGGTGTTCGATGCTGAGGGATACCTTGAGGCTGCCTTATTCCTTGGAAACGTTGGGTGAAAGCGCCTTTGCCAATTGCAGCAGCCTGGCTGTTGTTGATTTGTCAGAGTGTACAACCATAAAAGCCTTACCACGTTCGGTGTTCAGTGGTTGTACTTCCTTGTGGAAGGTCGTGTTGCCCAACACGATGACCGATTTGTCTGAGTCTGTCTTTTCAGGTTGCAGCCGTTTGACCACCCTGAATTTCCCAACCAACCTGGTGACCATTGGCAACAATGCGTTTGAAGGTTGTTCCTCCCTGGTTGGTATAGACTTGTCAAAGTGTGTGTTGTTAAATTCGGTGGGTTCGGGCGCTTTTCAGTCCTGTTTGGGCTTGAAAACGGTGAACCTCTCACCGGTATTAATGTCCATCGGGTCCATGGCGTTCGGCTATAACACAGCCCTGATTAACATCAGTGCCTTGAACGAGACTCCGGCAAACCTGGGTGACGATGTGTTCTATAAAGTTAAAACGAAGCGATGTGTTTTGTCCATCCCGAAAGCATCGTACAATGACTATTTGAATGCTTCGCAATGGGGTTCTTTTGTTCAGATGAGCAATTTGATTGATGTGGTGGCCTCAACCGGTGGCACAGTCGCGTTCACCAGTGTGGACACAGCCCAGGTCAATCCTGTCAGTAATGCGCCCATGAGGGTGCAGCGGATTACCTCAAGCCCAGTGCATACGAATGATCCCTCCGCTGCCTTGGTTGCAAATGGAGCCAGGATTTGTGTGCTTGATAACCAGGCTATCAAATTCTACATCACACCCGACGAGGGCACCTACATTGAACGGGTACGTTACAACGGCGTGGATGTCACCGACCAGGTGGTGAATGGTATTTTCTCATCGCCCTCTGTCAGCGCTTCGATGGGGTCCATTGAAATTCTGTTCCATAATGGCATCATTGGCCTTGAACAAACCAGGGAAGCCGCGTCGCAGGTCACCCGTGTGTATGTTCGTGATGGCATCATTCATGTATCCAATGAAGAGGCAATGCAGCAGGTGGCTGTTTACGATTTGAAGGGCACCTTGTTTTTTAAGTCGAACACGCCGGACAGGCAGTATCAGTGTGCAAACTTATCAAGCGGGTTGTACATTGTACGGGTTCTTCTTCATTCGGGGAAGGTGGAAAATGTGAAGGTTCGTTTGTAGTAAATAAGGGTTAAATCTGTTTCGTATATGAAAATAAAACTATTGATTATTAGCGTGTTGGTGGTGCTTTGCGCTGCCTGTGGTTCCAAGCAATCGGAGGGTTTGACCGAAGCGCATTCAGTGAGCGCGAAGGCTGAAATGTCTATGGCCGATGGGGCTGAAATGAGGCAGGAGAACGGTGCGCAACCATCGAGGGAGGCCGGCGGGTCGTCTGTTGCGGTGATTCCGGATGCGGTCAACAAGAAGCTCATCAAGGATGGCAACATGCGGATCAAAACAAACGACATTGAAGCCAGTAAGAAACAACTGGATGGGCTGTTGAAAGAGTTCCAGGGGTATTTTGAGAGCGAAAACCTGGAGAACGATGACCAGTCGACCCGTTACAACCTGAGGGTGCGGTTGCCAGCTCAGCGGTTTGAGGGCTTTATTGTGGCGCTGGAAACGGGTGACGATGAGGTCGAGTCCAAGTACGTACAAACCAGGGATGTCACGGAAGAATACATCGATGTGGTCACGCGTCTGAAGAATGAGCGGGCTTACATGGTGCGTTACCAGGCGCTCCTGGCCAAGGCGTCTACCGTCAAGGATATCTTGTCGATTGAAGAAAGCATTCGGAAGCTGCAGGAAGAGATTGAAAGCCGGGAGGGCCGTCTCAAGTACCTGAATGACCAGATTGCTTTCAGCACCCTGAACATTGAGCTATACAAGGAAAAACCCTATAAGTACGCGTCCAGGCAAAAGGATCCGTTTGGGGAACGGGTGAAACAATCGTTGAGCAACGGGTGGTCGTTTATCGTCGGTCTGGCCTTGCTGCTGGTTGCGATGTGGCCGTTGTGGCTGATTGGAGCCGGTGTGGTAGTCCTCGTTCGGCGGGTTAGAAAGCGGCAGAAGGAGAAACTGTAACCACCGTTTCATTATCCACGTACCATAAATAGCCTTGCACGTTGGGGTAGCCCATCTGCGTGAGGAGTTGCATGTACTCAGCGACCTGGCGTTGGTGGGAGGCGGCGGGCTGGCCGAACTTGAAGTCGACGACGGTGAGGTGGTCTGGGGCCAGCATGACGCGGTCGGGGCGCTTGAGGACGGTGTGGCCTTGGTTGTCGTGGGTGAGGATGGAGCACTCGTTGAAGAGTTTGTAGCGACCGGAGAACCAGTCGGCAGCCTGGGGTTGCTGCAGGGCTTTTTGGGCGTAGGTCAGGGTTTCCTCGACTTCGTTGAGGGACAGGAGGCCTTCGTGCACCAGGTCGTTGACGGCGGCTTCGACGTCGTTGGCGGTGTGGATGGCGGAGAAGAGGTAGTGGTAGCGTTTACCCCTGTCAATGAACTGGTTGTGGTATCCTTCTTCGCCCCAGCCCTGGCTGAAGGCTTTGGAGCGGGTGGATTGCCTGAAGTGGACTTTTTGACCGTGGCTGACAAAGGTCACGGGGATGTCGCTGCCTTTGGGGAGGAGGGTCGCACGGGGCTTGGCGG
>DOBD01000159.1:0-1673 GCA_003506275.1 Bacteroidales bacterium
CGAAGAGGCCTGGCCGGAGACAGGCACCAATGTGATGAATACGACATACCTGAAATCGATTTGGTCATCGTCGATCTGTATCCTTTCGAGGACACTGTAGCCTCAGGAGCGGCCGACGAGGACATCATTGAGAAGATTGATATCGGTGGCATTTCCCTGATCAGGGCTGCCGCCAAGAATTTTCAGGACGTGGTCATTGTCGCCTCCAAGGCCCAATATGCCCCACTGTTGAACATTGTAAACGAACAGGGAGCCCAAACCACCCTGGAAGATCGCCGTTGGTTTGCCAAGGAAGCCTTTGCCGTTTCGTCTCACTATGATTCATCCATCTTCAATTGGTTTGACAACGGAGAAGGAAGCGCCTTCCGCCAGACCGGTGACAACGTGAAAGGCCTGCGCTATGGTGAAAATCCTCACCAGCAAGGCAGTTTCTACGGACGTTTTGACGAACTCTTTGAACAGCTCCAAGGCAAGGAGATTTCCTATAACAACTTGCTGGACATCGAAGCGGCCGTGACCTTGATGGCCGATTTTGAAGAAACCACCTTCGCTATCCTAAAGCACAACAACGCGTGCGGTGTGGCGTCAAGGCCTGTCTTACTCGATGCCTGGAAGGATGCATTGGCCGGTGACCCTGTTTCAGCCTTTGGTGGCGTTTTGGTTACCAATACCGTGGTCGACCAGGTCACGGCTGAAGCCATCAATGCCCTGTTTTTTGAAGTCATCATCGCACCTGATTACGATGTTGAAGCGCTTAAGATACTGACATCCAAGAAAAACCGCATTATACTGATTCAGAAAGGGCCGGTAACGACCACCAAACAATACCGTTCCCTGTTGAACGGAATCCTGGTACAAGACAGGGATTTGAAAACGGAAAGCCCCAACGACCTCAGGCCGGTTACCCAAATCGAGCCTACGGCTGCCCAGGTGGACGATTTGCTCTTTGCCAACAAACTGGTTAAGCACAGCAAGTCCAACGCCATTGTTTTGGCAAAAAACAAACAACTGTGCGCCAGCGGTGTCGGCCAGACGTCCAGGGTGGATGCCTTGAAGCAGGCAATCGAGAAAGCCGGTAGTTTCACTATCGACCTGCAAGGTGCCGTGATGGCCTCTGATGCCTTTTTCCCCTTTCCGGACTGTGTGGAAATTGCCGACCAGGCCGGCATTAAGGCCGTTATTCACCCGGGTGGGTCGGTCAACGACCAAAAATCCATCGACTACTGCAACGACCATGGTATGGCCATGGTCATGACAGGATACAGACATTTTAAACACTAACGCGTTATGAGCCTTTTTTCCTTCACGCAAGAGATCGCCATGGACCTTGGTACGGCGAACACCATCATTACTCAGAACGGAAAAATCATCGTGGACGAACCCAGTATCGTAGCCTTGGACAGGCGTACGGACAAATTGCTGGCAGTAGGCGAAAAAGCCCGTCAGATGCACGGCAAAACACCCGACAACATCAAGACGGTACGTCCGTTGAGGGACGGTGTGATTGCCGACTTCTACGCTGCTGAACAAATGATGAGGGGCTTGATTAAGATGGCCACTTCCAAAAAACGACTTTTTTCACCCAACCTGAGGATGGTGATCAGTGTACCGTCGGGCTCCACTGAAGTGGAACTGCGTGCCGTGCGTGACTCAGCAGAACATGCCGGAGGCCG
>DOBD01000159.1:1695-3271 GCA_003506275.1 Bacteroidales bacterium
ACATAGGTGGTGGCACCACGGAGATTGCCATCATCTCCCTGGGGGGTATTGTGGCCAACAAGTCCATCCGTATCGCCGGTGACGATTTCACAGCCGACATTCAGGAGTACATGCGTCGTCAACACAATTTGAGAGTGGGCGAACGGACCGCTGAATTGATAAAAATCAACGTAGGCTCGGCGTTGACGGAACTGGAGAATCCCCCGGAAGACTATGTGGTCCACGGCCCCAACCAAATGACGGCTTTGCCCATGGAAGTGCCGGTTTCCTATCAGGAAATTGCTCACTGCCTGGAAAAATCCATCTCCAAAGTGGAAATGGCAGTATTGAGTGCCCTGGAACAAACGCCCCCCGAATTGTATTCGGACATTGTGCGCCGGGGTGNNGGTGTTTACCTGGCTGGAGGCGGAGCGTTGCTGAGAGGATTGGCCAAACGCTTGAGCGACAAAATCAACATCCACTTCAATGTGGCTGAGGATCCCTTGCACGCAGTGGCCCACGGTACTGGTATTGCTTTGAAAAACGTGGACAAATTCAACTTCCTGATACGCTGACGTCCTGTTGACGTAGCCAGTACAGGTTATTCCCTTCGGCTATGCAGAATTTTATACGTTTTTTTACAAAAATCGGATCTTTTCTGCTGTTTGCCCTCCTGGAAGGGGTGGCCTTATACTTGCTGTTCAGTTCGAACAGTTACCAACAAAGTGTGTTCTTCACATCAGCCAACAAAGTGGCCGGTGTTCTTTATGCAGTAGAGGAAGCTGTGGGTGGATTTTTCTACCTGAAAGAAGATAATGAGGCACTGCTACGGGAAAATAACACCCTGCACCGACAACTCGAGCGGATGGAAAACGAGTTGGCCAGGTTGACTGACACAACAAGAATCGCCTTGTTACGCAACGAACAACCTGGTGAGTTCGATCTGATACCGGCCAAAGTCATCCACAACAGCGTGACCAAATTGCGCAATTCCATTACGTTGAAAGGAGGGAAGCAGCAAGGTATCGAGGCCGGCATGGGCGTGGCAAACGCCGATGGCATCGTCGGGGTGGTCAGCCATGTGTCGGACAACTTCGCGGTGGTGATTCCCTTGCTCTGTCCCCCCAACCGTTTCAGCTGCAAACTTAAAAACAGCAATACAACGGGTTCGTTGATTTGGGATGGAGAAGACAGACGCTTTGCCTTGATGGAAGAAGTACCGCCCTACGTGCCAGTATCCAAGGGTGACACCGTAGTGACCAGCGGTTACTCGTCCATCTTCCCCGAAGGGTTGATGGTGGGTACAGTAGAGGAATATGACGTCGGTGAAGATGCCAACTACCTGATTCTTAAAGTTAGGTTGGCGGTACGGTTTGACGCTCTTTCAACCGTGAGGGTTATTCGCTTTACAGGCCGCAAGGAATATAATCAATTGAAGGAGGAGGCTGAGGAAGAATGAAATATGTATTGAATCACCTGATCTGGTTTGTGGTGCTGTTTTTGATTCAGCTCCTGCTACTGGATAACCTGCATTTTCTGGGGGTGTTCATTCCTGTTGTGTACATTTACGCCTTGCTGCGCCTGCCCTCCAACCTTT
>DOBD01000159.1:3307-7188 GCA_003506275.1 Bacteroidales bacterium
CCCTGGTCGGTGGCGTACGTTACCCTCTGCTCCGGTTATTTATGCTGAAAGAAGATATGAGCAGCCGTACCATCAGCGTCGGCTGGATGGGACGATCCCTGTTTTGGCAATACACCTTGTTCATGGTGTTGATTCATCACAGCGCGCTGTTTGTGTTGGAGTCTCTTTCTTTTTTCAATTTTTGGACACTATTGCTGAAAATTATTGTCTGCAGCCTGTTGACTCTCATGTTTATCCTGGCCATGGAGCTAATCAACCGCGATGACCATGCAAGGAAGCCTTGAGACAATCAATCGACGGAACACCATCATTGGTATCATTGTCGCAATCTTTGTGATGTTTGTTGTACGATTGGCTTTCCTGCAATTATTCAACGACAAATACAAGGACTTTGCCGACAGTAACGCCTTTTATAAAAAGACCATTTATCCAGCCCGGGGCTTGGTTTACGACAGGCATGGCAACTTGATGGTCTATAACAAACCCTCATACGATGTGCTGATTACTGTCAGGGATGTGCAACCCTTTGATACCCTCGACTTTTGCCAAACGGTTGGCATTACCAAAGAAGGGTTTGTCAAGCAGTTGGCTGCCATCAAAAACAGGCGCGTGAATCCCGGCTATTCTTCCTATACCCCTCAGGTGTTTCTCTCTCAATTGTCCAGCGAGACCTATGGCATGTTGCAGGAGAAAATGTTCCGATTCAAGGGTTTTTCGGTACGCAGTCGGCCTTTAAGAGCGTATATGGAGCCGGTGGCGGCGCATGCGTTGGGGTATGTGGCCGAGGTAAACAACAGGGATATCGAAGCGGATAAATACTATGTCCCCGGTGATTACAGCGGTCGATCAGGCATCGAGAAAACATACGAAAAGTATCTCAGAGGAGAAAAAGGCATCCAGGTATTGCTCAGGGATGCTCATGGTCGCATAAAGGGTCGTTACGAGCAAGGGAAGCGGGATATCAAGGCTGAACCCGGTAAGGATTTGACCCTGTCGATTGACTTGGCACTTCAAGCATACGCCGAGCAATTAATGGTCAACAAACGAGGGGCCATTGTGGCTATAGAACCAGCGACAGGTGAGATACTGACCTATGTTTCGGCTCCGACGTATGATCCTGGATTATTGGTAGGACGTAGCAGGGCGGCCAATTACAAAACACTGGAATCCTCTCCCCACAAGATTTTCCTGAACCGTCCCATTCAATCGAACTACCCCCCTGGATCCACCTTTAAACCAGCCCAGGGCTTGGTTTTTATGCAAGAGGGCATCATGTCGACGTCAACGCTGGTGGGCTGCTCCATGGGCTATTATTACGCACCCGGTCACAAGGTGGGCTGCCACAGTCACTCGTCACCGTTGGCCATGGTGGGTGCCGTAGCCAATTCCTGTAACGCGTATTTTTGTCATGGCTACCGAAACATGATTGACAGCCGCAAGTATAACAATGTGCAGGAAGCCATGGATACCTGGAAAGATCATATGGTGTCTATGGGATTCGGGTACAAAGTAGGGGTAGACCTTCCCTTTGAAAAGCGTGGGCTCATTCCCAACAGCCAGTATTATAATAAATGGTATGGCGTGAAAGGTTGGCGTGGTTCCACCATCATCTCCAACGCCATCGGACAAGGTGAGATCCTGGCCACGCCCCTGCAGCTGGCTAACTTTTGCGCTACCATTGCCAACAAAGGCTGGTACATCACACCCCACCTGGTCAAGGGCATAGAAGGGGAGAAACTTGATCCTAAGTACACCATGAAGCACATGACCACCATTGATTCCGTTCATTTCAATCCCATCATCGAAGGTATGAAGGGAGCGGCCACTTACGGAACGGCGGCAGGGGTAAAGATTGAAGGTATAGATATCTGTGGTAAGACGGGGACGGCACAAAATCCACCCTTCCCCGACCATTCCATCTTCATTTGCTTTGCCCCGGCTGAGCATCCCAGAATTGCCATGTTGGTGTTTATTGAGAACGGTGGCTTCGGAGCCACCTGGGCCGTACCGATGGCCAGTCTGCTGTTGGAGAAATACTTGAAAGGCAGTGTGGCCGAGAATAGAAAATGGATGGAAGACCGATTGTTGAACGCCGAAAACCTGATGCGCTTTGTACCAAATTGAAAAAAACCGGTTTTGGTCATCGCTGGATTGGCCCATATTGCTAGTCTACGTGCTGTTGTGTGTGGTTGGTTGCCTGAGCATCTACGGGGCCAGTTATGACTTTGAGCAGCCCGGCTTTTTTGACCTGACTCAACGCTCTGGCAAGCAATTCCTGTGGTTCTCACTGGCTCTTTTCATCGGTGTGGTCATTTTATTCATGGATTCAAACAAGTACTTTTCCTGGGCCTTCATGATTTACGGAGCCTTGATGGTTTTGATGGTGGCGACTATTTTTGTGGCACAGGATATCAAGGGTTCACGATCATGGCTGGTGGTAGGGCCCCTTCACCTGCAACCGGCCGAATTCGCCAAGGTAGCAACAGCACTGGCGCTTTCAAGGGTTATGGGATCGTATACTTTTTCCATGAAGCGGCTCAATGACGCGCTGCTCGTGGCATTGCTGTTGTTTATTCCCATTGCATTGACTTTAATGCAAAAAGAAACCGGTTCAGCCCTGGTATTCTTGTCGCTCATGCTTATGTTGTACAGAGAAGGAATGCCGGGGACCATTCTGTTCCTGGTCGTTTGTCTGGTCAGCTTTTTTATCATTGGTCTCAGATTGGGAGAGGTGTATTTGTTTGGAACGACCTCTGCAGGGCAGTTCGTCGTTTTGCTGCTGGTGCTGGTGGTGGTTTGCGGCATGTTGCTCAACTACCGTAAGGATAGTAAACTATTTAAAATCATTCTGTTTGGTAATTTGGCGCCCTTGTCGGTCGCTCTTTTGATCCATGTGTTGGGTTGGATTTCGTTCAACCTTTGCCTGGTTCAACTGGCCTTATTGGCCATTACGGTCGTATTTCTTCTGATGAACACCTTGGTGCGTAGAACATCCACCTATCTGCTCATCGGCCTGTTTGTGTTGGGATCGGTAGGGTTTCTGTATGCCACCGACNNCTGGAACCCCATCATCAACAACGTACCAGGGTATTCCTGGGGATGGAGCTGGATTTGGGAGGAGCTGGCTACAATGTGAATCAATCAAAGATAGCCATCGGTTCAGGAGGATTTTGGGGCAAGGGTTTTTTAAATGGCACGCAAACCAAACTCAAGTACGTACCAGAACAAGATACCGATTTTATATTCTGCACCGTGGGTGAGGAACAAGGTTTTGTAGGCTCTGTCGTAGTGCTGGCTCTTTACTTGTTTCTGCTCGTGCGGCTCATTATCATGGCTGAACGACAGCGATCACCCTTTTCACGTATTTACGGATATAGCGTGATGAGTATCTTCCTTTTTCATTTTGTCATCAACATCGGTATGGTACTGGGGCTTGTGCCCGTCATAGGCATTCCCTTGCCCTTCCTCAGCTATGGAGGGTCTTCGTTATGGGCGTTCACTATCCTGCTTTTCATCTTCATACGCCTGGATGCCGACCGTTCCATGTACGGTTGATGGATGGCCGTTTTGCCTACTCCTTCGTGTAAAGGCGCAACCCTATATCGGACAACCCGGTCAGCAAACTGTCTCGAAGCCCGTGAACGAGCTCGATCTCGAACCATCTGACGCTGTCGCTGGGTGAGAAGGTCAGCGCGGGTAAGTCGTAGCTAATGGTATAGAGAGAGCCCCAGCCGGTTCCCAGCCAGTTGCCATCGGGTTTAGCCAGCGTCCAGTTGATGGAATCAGACACCATCAGGCTATCGTCGGTATGCGTAGTGATGTATAACCAAAGGTTTTGATACGGATAGGCGTTGGTATGCCGGAGTGTGAGTTTTCCGTTC
>DOBD01000006.1:0-13130 GCA_003506275.1 Bacteroidales bacterium
CTCAACTCAGGGCTGCCTGCCGTCAGTTGGGTGTCGAAGAAGATCCAGCCATGGGCAAGGGCAAACTAATCGATGAAATTTTTGGCGCCACCTCAGAAGGTACCTACATTCAGCCCACCTTCATCACTGACTACCCCTACGAAATGTCACCGCTCTGCAAGCGTCATCGCCACAACCCCGAANNCACCGAGCGCTTCGAGCTCTATATCAACGGAGCCGAATGCGCCAACGCCTTCTCCGAACTCAACGACCCCATCGACCAGCTCGAACGCTTCCAGGAACAACTCAAACTGGCCGAAAAAGGCGATGACGAGGCCATGTTCATCGACATGGACTTTGTCCGCGCCCTCGAATACGGCATGCCCCCCACCTCAGGGATGGGCATCGGCATGGATCGCCTGGTCATGCTGATGACGGGACAAACCACCATCCAGGAAGTACTGTTCTTCCCCCAGATGCGGCCCGAAAAAACGGTACGCAAAGATCCCGAACAAGCGTACACTGCCCTGGGCATACCCACCGAGTGGATACCCGTGCTTCAAAAAGCCGGTTATCTCCAAGTGGACCAACTCAAGGGCCTCAACCCTGCCAACGTGCATCAAACGCTGTGCGGACTCAATAAAAAGAACAAGCTCAACCTGACCAACCCCACGTTGGAAGCGGTCACAGGCTGGGTCACTAACGCCTAAGGTCATGGAATTTCAAGGAAAAATCTGCATCATGGGTGGCGGCAGCTGGGCAACAGCCCTGGCCAAAATCGTGCTGATGAATGGCACCGAGAAGATCAACTGGTACATGCGCCGACCTGCCCAAATCGACAATTTCAAACGTCTTGGACACAATCCCTTGTATTTGAGCGCTATCAACTTTGACACCAGTCGCATTCATTTCTACAGCAACATCAACCTGGCCGTCAAACAATCGGACATGCTGATTTTTGCAACACCCTCCCCCTACCTCAAGCAGCACCTGAAAAAACTCAACCAGGACATCAGCGGCAAAACCATCGTATCAGCCATCAAAGGGATAGTACCCGAAGAAAATGTATTGGTTTCCACCTATTTCAACCAAACGTACAATGTTCCGATGGACAACATCGCTGCCATCGCCGGCCCTTGTCACGCTGAAGAGGTGGCCCTCGAACGCTTATCCTATCTGACCATCGCCTGCCCCAACAAAGACAGAGCCAGGGCCATCGCCCAAAAATTCACCTGCAACTTCGTCAAGACCACAGTTTCCGACGATCTTTACGGCATTGAGTATTCCTCTACCTTGAAGAATGTCTATTCCATCGCCGCCGGCATCTGCCACGGCCTGAAATACGGCGACAACTTCCAGTCTGTCCTGATAGCCAATTCCACCCAGGAAATCGCCCGCTTCGTAAACGCAGCCCATCCTTTGAGCCGCAACATCAACGAATCAGTCTACCTGGGCGACCTGTTGGTGACCTCCTACTCCAAGTTCAGCCGCAACCGCACCTTCGGCACCATGATAGGCAAGGGGTATTCCGTACGAACAGCCCACCTGGAAATGGAAATGATCGCCGAAGGGTACTACGCCACCAAGTGCATCAAGGAAATCAACGAATGTTTCCACGTGAACATGCCCATCCTGGATGCCGTGTACAACATCCTCTACGAGCGTGTCAGCCCCGGCATCGAAATCAAGCTACTCACCGAATCCCTGCGTTAAACCATATACCATACACCGTATGAAAACCCTGTCATTAAACATAGACCATGCCTTGAGTTTCCTGCCCAAGGATAGCCTGGCACCTTACGCCGACTTGACCGCCGCCGCCAACAAGCACCTGCACGAAGGCACAGGCAAAGGCAACGATTTCCTGGGATGGCTAGACCTGCCTTCATCCATAACCCCCGCATTCCTTGCCGACATCCAGGCCACAGCCGACAGCCTGCGTGCCAGTTGCGACGTGGTCGTTATTGCCGGTATCGGCGGTAGCTACCTGGGTGCCAAAGCCGTTATCGATGCCTTGAACAACAGCTTCGACTGGTTGTCCACCGACCGTAAAAATCCCGTCATTGTCTACGCCGGCCACAACATCAGCGAAGACTACCTGGCCGAGCTCCTCGACTTCCTGAAAGACCGTTCCTTCGGCATCGTCAACATCTCCAAATCAGGCACGACCACGGAAACCGCCCTGGCCTTCCGCCTGCTCAAAACCCTGCTCGAAGCTCAGGTAGGCAAAGCCGTCGCCAAGCAACGCATCGTGGCCGTCACCGACGCCAGCCGCGGTGCCCTGCGCCAACTGGCCGACCAGGAAGGCTACAAGACCTACGTCATCCCTGACAACGTGGGTGGTCGCTACTCGGTGTTGACCCCCGTCGGTCTGCTCCCCATCGCCCTGGCCGGTCACGACATCACTCAGCTCGTAGAAGGCGCCAGGCTCATGGAAGAACAATGTGCCCCCTGCACCCCCTTCGAGTCCAATCCGGCCGCTGTTTACGCCGCCATACGCAACGAACTCTACCGCCAGGGCAAAAAGATAGAAATCCTGGTCAACTACCATCCCAAGCTACACTTCGTCTCCGAATGGTGGAAACAACTCTACGGAGAAAGCGAAGGCAAGGACAACAAAGGCATCTTCCCCGCTGCTGTCGATTTGACCACCGACCTGCACTCCATGGGCCAATGGATCCAGGAAGGCGAACGCACCATCTTCGAAACCGTCATCAGCCTGACCGACCCCAACCGCGAGATGATCATTCCCTCAGACAAAGACAACCTGGACGGCCTCAACTACCTGGCCGGCAAACGCGTAGACCAAGTCAACAAGATGGCCGAACTGGGCACCCTGCTGGCTCACGTGGATGGTGGCGTCCCCAACCTCAAAGTCAGCCTGCCAGCCCTGAACGAACGCTACCTTGGCCAACTGCTCTATTTCTTCGAAAAAGCTTGCGGCATCAGTGGCTACCTGCTGGGGGTCAATCCCTTCGACCAGCCCGGTGTGGAAGCGTACAAGAAGAATATGTTCGCCCTGCTTGAAAAACCCGGCTACGAAGCCGCCACAGCCAGCATCAAACAACGCATTTGAGGTACATGGTGGAAAAAGCCCTTCAAGCCTATCTGTCCAAGGCTCCCTTTGACCGATTCGATCTCAACGCCGTCCTGTTCGACATGGACGGCGTTCTCTTCGACTCCATGCCCAGACATGCCTATGCCTGGTGCACCACCCTACACGAGCTCGGCCTGGCATTCACCGAAGAAGAATGTTACCTGCACGAAGGCCGCACCGGCAGCGGCACCATCAACATCGTCTTCCAACGCACCTACGGCAGGGACGCCACCGAAGAGGAAGTCCAACGCATTTACGCCCGAAAAACAGCCCTGTTTGAAAGTCAATCGGAAGCGCCCATCATGCCAGGCGCCCTGGAACTCCTCAATCAGGTAAAAGCCGCCGGCCTCCAACGGGTGCTGGTCACCGGATCCGGTCAGGAAGCCCTGCTCACCCGCCTCAACCGGCATTTCCCAGGCCAATTTGATGTGGATAAGATGGTGACGGCTTACGATGTCAAACGCGGCAAGCCAGACCCCGAACCCTTCCTGATGGGATTGCAAAAAGCCGGGGCCGCACCACATCAGGCCATCGTGGTGGAAAACGCCCCCTTGGGCATCCAAGCCGCCAAAGCAGCTGGTGTATTTACCATAGCCGTCAATACCGGCCTCTTGAAAGACAGTCATTTATGGGAGGCAGGGGCCGACCTGGTTATCCGCGGAGGCATGCCCGCTCTGTCAGAACAATGGCCGGAGCTGCTCAGCCATATACGTGCACACTGCCCTGAGCAGTAGGCAAGTAGGCCACCCCTTTCCAGGTAATCATCAGGCAGACAAACGCCAGCACCAGTAGCCATAACGCCAGGCGACTCAACCCCGGCTCTTTGAGCCTAAGGTGCACATAGATCAGGTAAACGCTTGCCGTGATAAAGGCCCAGGTTTCCTTGGGATCCCAACTCCAGAAGTCACCCCATGCCTCTTTGGCCCAGAGTGCTCCAATAAGCAGCCCAATCAGGAACAAGCCGAGGCCCACGTAAACCAGGTTGTCGGTCAAATCAATCAAGGGCCGTTTATCGGCACCTTTCCTCCCTTTGAACAACAACAACATGGCCGCCAGAGTAGCCGCACTCAACAAGGCGTACGACAACATATACGTGGTCACATGAGGAATAAACCAAACGCTTTGCAACGCCGGCATCAAGGCCTTGGAATGAATTTCCGGTTTAAGCAGGTTAATGACCACAAACACCACGGCCAGCACTTGACTGAAGGCAAACAACCATTTGTACGACCACTTCAGGTAGAGTACCAATCCAATACCCGCTAAAAACAAACTGTACCACAACCGTGTTTCCCCCATGGTCCTCATGGGTGGACGTTCCAATGACACCCACATCCACCCGATAAAGGCGGCGAAAATCACTAAACCCAACACCGACAAAGCAGGGCCAGTCCAACGTTGTTTGCACCAATAAAGGGCAGGAATGGCCACCAACCAGCAACTCATGGCAGGTAACGCCAGGTATATGAAGTCATTCCACGGATTCATACCTACGCGATTTAACCGTTTTTGTACCCCTCCACAGCAGACACAGGGCCCCCAGCACAAACAAGACCAACCCCAGGTACGTGCCTGGCGCCCATCTGTCGTACACCAGTTCGAAACTGCTCCACCTGGCCTCCTTTCCACGCTCCGCATCGTAACCATATTGGTAGATCATCCAGCCCCCCACCCTGATGGGCGCATTGACACTGACGGAGCGCTCCAACCGTTGCTCGTCACGGGTGTACACCACCACGTCCGATTCAAAAAACCTTGGCTCCGGAGCCATACCCAACCTTGCCGGATACGTTTCCATCCTGAAATCAATCAACTTGATGGCCAAAGGCAATTCAAGCAACTGATCGTCCTTGTCATACACCCTCCACTCGGTGGTACCCTCTGTCACCGGCATCACATACCGCTGTTTGTCAGCGGCACCAAAACCGGCAGCCACCAGCATCAGCCACAGCCCCAGGTGGTTCAGGTAAAAAGCGTAGGAAGACCATTTGAAGGCCTTGAAACGCCTTACCAGTACAGCGGTCAGGTTGAAGGTCATCAAAAGGTAAAGCAACACAAAAGGCCAGGCCCTGAGCAAACTGTCAAAACCCAACGCGGAATACCCCTCTGAGCCCACAGGCACCTGGGGTACCAAACCCAAGACCAGGGCCAAGACCGCCATGCCACTGAGGGTGGCCAGACTGAGTGACAAACCGGACAACCAGGCAAAGCCGCGACGACAGGGCAAGAACGCCAAGAACACACTGACCACCACCATCAATCCAAGCCCAAGGGCGTTGACGGGGAAGCTTAACAAACCTACAGGAACAGCCCCAATGGTCAACTGCAACAGCCAACCGGCCAACGCTACTGCTCCAACCACAGCAAAGGCTCCTTTATAACTGGAAAGAAACAACCACAGCGTGCTGCTGTCAAGGTTCACAACAGACTTTCTCATTTACAAAGCGCTCGCGTGACGTTGCTCAGCCGCCTTGATCCAAGCAGGCACCACCTGTTCAACAAAAGCAGCCTTACGCTGTTCAAGAGCCGGCATGTCCAATCCGATGTACGATTGAGCCTTGGCTTTGGTGGAGAGGTCGGGTAAAGCAACAACACCCTTCACGCCCAGGTCATGTAAAACTGCCTGCAGCGCCAACTGAGCCTGCAAAGCTTTGTCCAAGCCGTGTGATAAAATGCGCATCGCTTCAACCGGCGCGTGAAATGTGCTACCGTGGCTGGCCACGGTGAAGTCCCACCGCCATTGAGCCTGTCTGACAAACTGCAGGGCCTGTCCCATTTGCTGATCGGCGGCACCGTTGTCCCAGGCCGCTTTGGCCATGACGTGGGCCTTGACCAGTTCGGCTTCCAAACGATCCCTGATTTCCAGTGCCTTGTCCTGATACTCGTAAACAAAACCCCTGAGTTTGTCTTCCGAATCGTTGTGGCAGGTCTGGCAAGTGCCGGCAATGTTTTTCAAGGGACTCACCACCTGATGGTCGCTGAACTTGATGCCTCCGTCTGTCTTGTACGGCATGTGGCAATCGGCGCAGGAAAGCCCTCGTTGCGCGTGCGGTCCCAATTTGAACAGCTCGTAATCGGGGTGTTGGGCTTTCAACATGGGCGCCTTACTCAGGCTGTGCACCCAATCAACATGCCCAACCTTGTCGTAATACGCTTCCATGGCTTCCACCGTCATCCCCTCATCCCAGGGGAAGGTCAGGTATTTGCCGTCACCCTTGAAGTAATACTCCACGTGGCATTGCGCACAGGTCAGCGAACGCATGTCCTGTGCCGTGGCATCATTGATTGAAAGGCCCTGACGCTCAAACGCTTCAATCAACGCCGGCCTGCTAATGGTCAATCCCATGGTTTTGGCGTCGTGGCAATCGGCACAGCCCACCGGGTTTCCCATCTCAGGCCCCCACTCCGACCACTTGGCGGTGTAAAACGCCTCTATGCCTTTTTCATGCATCAACCGGGGTACATCAGGCCCCTTGCAGGACCAGCAGGTGCCAGGTTGTATGTTATCGTCCAA
The DNA here is from genome assembly GCA_003506275.1 of Bacteroidales bacterium. Classification (GTDB taxonomy): domain Bacteria; phylum Bacteroidota; class Bacteroidia; order Bacteroidales; family UBA1402; genus UBA8389. The sequence continues at coordinate 6,591 of DOBD01000006.1, forward strand.
CTTCATGGGCGATCCGGTGCGCAGCGTCTGACGAACATCATTGACAGCGTGGCGGTGCCCCCGTGGCGCTTTGTAATCCATCGCAAAGGCGTACCCGGCCCATAGCACAACCATCGCCGGCCTGTCTGCCAACACATCGTCTTCCATGTTACCCATGTGCTTACTGGCAAAATCCATGTCAGCCGTTTTCTTCCAGGTCTGGTATTCCCTGGGGTAATTGATGCCCCAAACGTCGTTGTTGGATTCGTGCTCCTTGATCTCTACCTTGCGGTTGTTGAACACACTGGCAATCTCAGGTCTGCGTTCCGTGATGGAGGCAGCCAGGAGACCAACCAGAAAAACGACAACCACGATACCGGCAAAAAGCAACCATCCCCAGATTGGCTTGCGTTGGATAAATTCGGATAATCTCGTCAACATGGTGTAAGGGTATTAGCGTTAATTGATGCGGTTTGTTTGAGGTAGCACGGATTCGCTTTTGGATTTAATCAGCCATCAGCCGCTTGAGCCAATCGGGCACGGGCGATTCAGGTAAAGGGGTCACAATGGCGTTGGGCGTGGCCGCGATGTTGCTCTGTTTGCCGTGAGCCACGTTGGGGTGACAATCCCAGCACGCTTTGCCCTTGCCTTCCAGGGTTTCCGTAAACCGGATCATACCGGTGCCCACTTCAGTATTCAACGCCAGGTGGCAGCGGATGCAGTTATCCATAATCACGGTGGAACTGGCCTTCTTGGCCCTAATGGCCATGGGCTCAGCCCTCAGCGTGAAAACCGCCGAATGGTACAAGCCGTCTTTGGCCTTAAAGAAATATTTATTGAACACGTTGTCGTGCGGTACGTGACAGTCGTTGCAGTTGGTCGCCTTGGCGTGTGAATTGTGAAACCAGGTTTGATAGTAGGGCGTCATCACATGACAGTTCACGCAGGCTGCCGGGTCATCAAACAAATAGGAATGAGCCATTGACATATACAGCGTATACAACCCCAAGCCAGTAATCAAGCCACCGAAAAGAATCAGAGGCAGCATGAAAGGGCGGGGAATCCGCATCCACGAAAGCCATGTAGGAAGGCGTTTGTGCATGGTCGTCAAGGTTAAGCGTCGTTGAGCAAATATACGTTTTTTAACCATTCACCCAAGAAAAAGGCTTTTTTTTCTTCAAGGATTTGGAGGACTTCAAAAATGTTTTTATATTTGTGGAGAATTATTCTCTTTTAATTATTATTCCCTTTTAAATGGAAACAACACAACTCAGAGAACAGTTAGCGGCCAAAGGGTTAAAGGTGACACACCAACGACTCTGTGTGCTTGAGGCCATCCATACCCTGCACAATCACCCCACAGCCGATCAGATCCTCGAGCATTTAAGGCCCACCTTCCCCACCATCGCCACCGGCACGGTGTACAAAGTGTTGGATACCTTGGTGGCTCATGGATTGGTGATGCGCGTACAAAACGACAAGGATGTGATGCGCTACGACGCCAACGTTGACCACCAACACCACCATGTATACTGTAAGGATTGTGATACCATCGGTGACTACGAGAACGACGAACTGGATCGCTTGCTGAGTGAATTCTTCGCTGCCCACCAGATTCCCGATTTCAGCATCGACAGTGTCCGCTTACATATACACGGACGCTATACTAAGGGTACTCCGTCGAATCACGTTCAAGATCCTTTTTAAGTGAACAAAACCAATCAAACATATGTTAATAACAAACACAATTATGAAAAATCAAATCGGATTATCAGCCAACTATGCGGCCACCGTCAACGAATTGCTCAACGGCTATTTGAGTAACATCCAAGTATCGTACATGAACGTACGCGGCTACCACTGGAACATTGTGGGCAAACAGTTTTTCCAACTACACGCCAAGTTTGAAGACTATTATAACCAGCTCAACGAAATGGCCGACGAAGTGGCCGAACGCATCCTTATGCTGGGCGGTCAGCCAGTGCACGCATTCTCCAAGTACCTCAAGTTAGCCACTATCCCTGAAAAGGAAAACGTTTCAGGCACAGAAGCCACCATCAAGGAACTCCTGTCAGAAGTCAGCATCCTGCTCGAACAGGAACGCGCCATCCTCAAACTGGCAGCCGAAAATGGCGATGACGGCACTGTCGACCTGATGACAGGCTACATCAGCGGTCAGGAAAAATTGATCTGGATGTTCAATGCTGTGCTGAAGTAAGTACTCGGCCACGCCCAATTCAACGAAAAAACACTTATTTTCAATAACCTATAAACAAACATCAGTATGGAAGAAATGAATCAACCCGTGTTTTCCTTGCCCCGCATCGGAGAACCTGCTCCCGCTTTCAAAGCCGTCACCACCCAAGGCGACATCAACTTCCCCGCCGACTACAAAGGCAGTTGGGTCATCCTGTTCAGCCACCCGGCCGATTTCACCCCTGTCTGTACCTCTGAGTTCATGACCTTCGCCTCGATGGAACAACAATTCAACCAAGCCAATTGCAAGCTGGTCGGTTTGTCTGTCGATGGCCTCTACAGCCACATCGCCTGGCTGCGTACCATCAAGGAAAAGATTGAATACAAGGGCATGAAAAACGTGGAAGTGACCTTTCCGCTGATTGAAGACATCACCATGGAAGTGGCCAAAAAGTACGGCATGCTGATGCCGGGCGAAAGCAACACCAAGGCCGTCCGCGCCGTCTTCGTCATCGACCCCAAGGGCATCGTCCGCACCATCATCTATTACCCGCTGAGCCTGGGCCGCAACTTCGACGAACTTTACCGTGTCGTCCTGGCCCTGCAAGCCGCCGATGCCTTCAACATCGCCACCCCAGCCGACTGGCGTCCCGGTGATGATGTCATCGTCCCCACCGCCGGCTCCTGCGGCGTCGCCAAGGAACGTATGGAAGACAAAAGCGGTGAAACCACCTGCTACGACTGGTTCTTCTGCACCAAGAAACTCGACAAAGACACCGTGCTGAAGAAAATCCTGAAGAAATAAGGAACGTTATACATAAGGGATGGTATCCTTTCTCGAACAGAAAATGGATACCATCCCTCGTTTTTTTTATAGTAAAAAGCAACTTCTAAGGCATACAAAATACTCAAAATGGTATAAGAGCATCTTATTCTTATTCATACGGTCTTGTAAAAACACAAAAAAATGTAGCTTTGTAACAACCATTTGAAACAACACGTCATGTAAAAACCTTTTGAGAGAATGACATCGGACGAACTAAATCAATTTACAAAAAATCTTTTTTGGGATGCAGATCCCGATGATTTAGACTTGGAAAAACACAAGAATTACATTGTGGGGCGAGTACTTGACTATGGAGAATGGAATGATTGGTTGTTCATACGTTCCTATTATGGCATTGAAATAATCAAAGACACAGCGACATCTATTCGATCAATGTTTCCTAAATCGCTATCATTCATCTCAGTAATGACAAATACACCCGAACAACAATTTCGTTGCTTCGAGAACGTAAAGAAAAAAGTCTCAAACCCATTTAGATAATGAGTCAGCTTTTTACCAGCACAATAGATGTTAAAACGCGCTCACTTCTGATGCGTTTACAAAACATTCCCCTATTGAAGGATATGCGATTATCAGGGGGAACGGCCTTGGCGTTGCAATTAGGTCATAGACATTCCATCAATTTAGACTTTTTTGGAAAAATGACTGTTTCATGGAACGAACTACAACAAACATTAGAACAACAGGGGCTTACCTGTATCGTACGGTCAGAAAGCCCAATGATATGTATAACACAAATCGAACATATCAAAGTTGATTTTGTCGATTATTCTTCCGTAAAATGGATAGAACCAGCCGTCGTTACTGATGGGATTATTATGGCTGGTTTAAAAGATATTGGAGCCATGAAAATAGCCTCCATCACAGGTCGTGGCGACAAAAAGGACTTTATTGATTTATACTTTCTACTTCAACATTTCAGCTTGAAAGAGCTCATTGAATGCTACACCTTAAAGTTTGAAACAGTTTCTGTCTTTCATGTCATACGAAGTTTAACTTATTTTGACGATGCTGAAGCCTCTCCATTGCCCATGTTGTTCGCACAATTTGATTGGAATGAGGCTAAGGAAACGATACGTAAAGCGGTTATTGGTTTGTAAAAACCGGTTTTTTAGCACCAAAAAACTCGACAAAAAACAGACAAACTCCCCATTATACCTATTGAGCGGTATGTCAGCAAGGTAGAGGTGTAAAATCATTACCCCACCTTACCTTTTAACAAAAGAAAGCGGCATAAAACCCTGATTCATCGAATCGAATGGTTGTATGCCGCTCATTTTTGTGATCCCGTGGAGACTCGAACTCCAATCGATGGAACCGGAATCCATTATTCTATCCATTGAACTACGGGACCCGAAAGCCGTGCAAAAGTACAATAAAAAAAACAATGTCGAAAGACGGTCAGCCAGAATGTTATGGCGTTATACTGTTGCTTGAAACGAATAAATACTGTTAATTCGTCTGCAAAATGCCCTGTATAACGTTTCATCGCATTGATTTGGAGAAATTTTTCTTACACTTTGTCATTTTTGTGTATATTTGCACAATTTTCGATTTTAAAAAGCCCTATGAGCTACCTCGTTTTACCGCCCAATTACAAGGCTCTGATTGACCTTAAACAGACAGAACAGGCCATTAAGCTGATCAAGGATTTCTTTCAGCAAAGCTTGTCTTCTGAACTTCGTTTGCGCCGTGTGACGGCCCCATTGTTCGTGCTGGCCGGCCAAGGCATCAACGACAACCTCTCTGGTAAGGAACGTCCCGTGAGCTTCCCCATCAAGGACATGGACGATAAGCAAGCTGAAATTGTCCATTCCCTGGCCAAATGGAAACGCCTCACCCTGGCCGAGTACTGCATCGAAGACAAATACGGCATCTACACCGACATGAACGCCATCCGGGCCGATGAAGAACTGGGCAACCTGCACTCCCTGTACGTGGACCAATGGGATTGGGAACTATGCATCGGTGCCTCCGACCGCACCATCACCTTCCTGAAGTCCGTGGTCAGACGCATCTATGCCGCCATCAGACAAACCGAATTCTTGCTGTACGAACAATACCCGGTGCTTCACCCTGGACTACCCGATGAAATCACCTTCATCCATTCCGAGGAGTTGCTGAAGTTATACCCCAACCTCAGCCCGAAGGAACGGGAAAACGAGTTCACCCGCGCACACAAAGCCGCCTTCATCTTTGGTATCGGCGCCCCCCTGTCCAACGGCAGCAAACACGACGAACGCGCACCGGATTACGACGACTGGATTACCACCAACGAGGATGGATACCAGGGCCTCAACGGCGACCTCTTCGTATGGAACGACGTTATGGGCTGCGCCCTCGAATTGTCATCCATGGGCATCCGTGTCGACCGGGAAGCCATGCTCAAGCAACTGGCCATCTGTGGTTGCGAAGAGCGCAAGGATCTCTACTTCCACAAGAAACTGCTCAACAACGAGTTACCTCTCTGCATCGGTGGTGGTATCGGACAGTCAAGGCTTTGCATGTTCCTGCTCAGGAAAGCGCACATCGGAGAAATCCAAGCCAGCATCTGGCCGGCAGACATGCGCAAGACCTGTGAAGAAAACGGCATCATCCTGATCTAGTGATTGACCGTGATGTGGAAGCAAGCCTGCTTGACTTCCCTCACCACCCGGCAACGCCCTTCCTCCGACATTTCCGTCAATACCTCAGCCAAGGGGTGACGCATCATATCGTGCCGGCAGTAGCCTTCCGGCGCCGGCTTTCCATGCTCAGGCAAAAACTCCTTGTAGGAAATATCAAACGACGTCCCGTAAATATGGGACGATTCGTTGCGGGTGGCGTTGGTATTGCGTTTGCCTAACCCCTGTTGACTTTCGTTCGTGCGCAGCACCGAACTCACCATCAAGTAATAGGGAGGCAAGCCCAGCTCTTCCAGTTTCTGGTGAAACCGTTCCCCTATTTCTTCCAACAAATCCACGGCTTTGGGTACCAGGTAAGGTTGGGAATGGGTGAGGTTTTTCAACCGATAGGTCTCGGCGTCTTCTTCCAGCGCCTTGAGTTTGCCCCGCCGCAACAAGCCGGGCACTTCCTCTTCCATGGCTTTATTGGTGGAAAACGGCTTGATACCCAATCGCCTGGCACTTTCCAGGTGCAGGTCGTTGTTATCCTTGAGCCGACCTATCTGCCAATGCTTGGTGGAAATCACCTTGCAATCAGGGCACTGACCCAGTTTATGGAAGGTAGCCGTCCTTGCAGGTTCAGCGCCACCCCATTCCAGGCCACCCACAAAACGCACCAGGGCTATCAGTATCAGACACGTACAAAAACCAAGAACAAAAAAGTAAAGGCTGAGGCGTTTGGAACGGCGCATGGTCGTAAAAGAATGAGTAGATTTGCAGGCAGACAGCGCAAACCGCCTCACCTTGAATTATGGACGTAAAGATAGAAAATTCCTGGAAAACACACCTGACCCCTGAGTTTGAAAAACCCTACTTTTCAGCCCTGACGGCCTTCGTCAAGGCGGCTTACGCTCG
>DOBD01000006.1:13138-15237 GCA_003506275.1 Bacteroidales bacterium
TGCTTCTCTGTGCCCGAGGAGTGCCCCAAACCGCCTTCCCTGCAAAACATCTTCAAGGAAATCGAAGGCGACTTAGGCTATAAACCCCAACCCAGCGGCAACCTGGAACGCTGGGCCAAACAGGGCGTATTTCTGCTTAACGCCACCCTCACAGTCGAAGCCCACAAAGCCGGCTCCCACCAACAAAAAGGCTGGGAAACCTTTACCGATGCCGTGATTCACACCCTGGCCAGCCAACGCGAACACCTGGTATTCCTACTCTGGGGTGCCTACGCCCAACGCAAAGGCAGCTTTATCGACCCCCAACGCCACCTGGTGCTGACCTCCGTACACCCTTCGCCCCTGTCGGCCCATCGCGGCTTTTTCGGCAACCACCACTTCAGCCAAGCCAACCAATACCTGATTGACCACGGTCAAACCCCGATCGATTGGCATTAAATGCCATCGTTTATCTTGATGCTAAACGCGTCACCCTTTTTGAAAATCCATAATTCGTTGGTTTCTTCGTTGTATTCCCAGGCGTCGGCATTGTTCACCCTGACCGGTTTCGTACAGTTTGAAAGTATAAACGCGTAGGGCAATTCCTGAGACCCATCAACCGTTAGTACCTTCTTTTGTCCATCGTACGAAATGTTGATGGTCTCATAGTCAACGCCATCACCCAACGGCCGGTTATAGTTATAGGCGCTTTTCCCCTGATCCGGAACGATCCAGATGGTTTGTTTGCCAGCCAGGTCAGCATTACCTAGGCCCGAAAAGCTATTGGTGATATTCATGGGAATGATGGCGCCGGTTTTGATATACAACGGGAACCGATTGAGCGGATAAACCTGCTGAATGGTCGTTCCTCCAGCGATGACTTCTTTCGTCCAGAAGTCCATCCAACGACCATCCTGCGGAAGCTTGAAACTGACCGCATCGTTGGCTGAAGTGATCGCCTTCGTGAAGAGAAAATCGCCAACCGTATGACTTTCCTGGGCATCATCCGTGTTTTTGATGATGGACCCACCCGTTTGATGCACGTCAACAAGGCTGCTGAACAAGTAGGGAACCAGCTGGCTGTGTAACCATGCGGCCTGACGGTAACAGAACGTGGCTTCTTCGCCGTGATACCAAGGCAAATGATTCGTAAACGCCCCGTTTTCACCGCCATTGATCATAGAAGCCGTCATGGCACCAAACTGGGCATACCGGATTAACTCTTTCTTGCTGGAACGGGCATTCCAGAAGCCACCAACCTCGCACGCCGGGGCTCCATAACCCAGCTCAGCACTTTTGTAGATGTTGTTGATCTGCAGTTTCAATCCGCTCCACGAGCCCTCAAAATCACCGCACCAGCCAAGACTCAATTGTTCAACCGAGGCTTCAATGCCCCCCTGATGCGAAAAGGGCCGGCCGATAATGCCTCCCTCCGACTTTTTATTGGTCGCATACTGATACAGGCTGTTGTAATAGTAGGGTCTGAAATCAACGTTGGACAACTCACCAATCGACGTGTGCACCGTATCGCCAAAATAAATCTCACCCTGATCGACTTTAAAACCGTAAACCCCTTCGATGGTGACCTTGTCGAGCTGAGCATTCCACCATTTCACCGCCTCTTTGTTGGTAAAGTCGAGGTGTAACCCCTCTCCTTTCCACCATTTCGAGACTTTTCCGTCATTGACCACGTATTTTTTCTCGATGACCTCATCAAATGCAGGGTGTTTTTGAACGGGTACATCCTTTGATTGAAGATTGATGCAGCCGGTCAACCAAAGTATAACCTTGACATGCTTCTTATTGAAGTCCCGGATCATTTCGGTGGCATTGGGATAGCGTGCCGTATTCCACGTAAAGTCGTTGTAGGCCATAGACCAGGGACTGTCAATGATGATAGAGCCGNNTCCGACCGGCATCTGATGCTTCAGGTACAGATCCACCAGTCTCACGGCAGCTTCCTGTGTATTCAAACTATCTTCCCATATCACCTGTTCCAGCATCCACCTGGGTGTCAGGGGCGGCGTCTTTTTTGGCTGAGAAAATAACATAGACGAACCCACGGAGGGACCAATATACGTTTTTTTCAAACCACCCCAATCAATCACTACCCGTTGAAT
>DOBD01000006.1:15249-17505 GCA_003506275.1 Bacteroidales bacterium
GTTTGGACACTGTTCTGCATCACCCGGTCTTTCCAGGCATCCGAATACTCTTTGTGGTCACTTTGCGACACCACGACGGGCTGCCCATCGACCGTCAGGCCGTAGCGCGTACTTTTACCTTTATGAAGGGCCCAGAAAGGCACACTGTACACATGCACGGTCACAGAATCGGCCGTCACACCGGCAAATTCATAGTCCACCCGGGTTCCATTAAGGTTAGTGGGGTCAACCGTCTGCTCCGTGGCTTCGCCCAACTGAAGCGCGTATCCATCGTAGCCAATGCCTTCGATGATCCGCAAGGTATGGCCGTGTTGGCTCACCTTGTTTTTCATCCGTTTCAGGTCAATGACAGTACACCCCTCCAGCTTGTTGTTGTTCGCTTGAGGCGCGAGGTCTACCGGCGTACTTGCAACGCCCTCACTGATGGTCACGTGGGGCATGTTTTGGTATTTGGCACACCAGCCCGGAGCCAGGGCCATCATGCCGTCCCACTTACCATCCAACAGGGTGTTGTAGTGTAAGGTCAGGCTGTTGATGCTGTCGTAGGCCGCCTTCGCCTGAGCAGCCGCCCAGTTGGCGTTCGACAGGTTGTTGGCTTTTACCTGTTCGTTGTTGAGTTGAGCCATCAGAAATTTGCGGTTCATCTGGTAGGCACCCATCACCGGATAGGCCATCAGCTCGTAAAACGCAGGACGTGAAGCCTCGGGCAAAGCTTTCAGCACATTGTCAACCTTGTCGGATATCCGCTGATAATCGGCCAAGCGTTGCTGTGCATCGTTGTAGTGCTGAAAGGAGAAATCCGTATTGGCCAGTTCCTTGTATCTCGGAGCGTCCCACTCGCGTTCCCAGCCCATGAATTCAGGCTTGCGGCTCCAGGCCAGGCGGTAATACTCGTCCAGTATTTCCTGAAATAATGGCTCGTAAACAGCGCCAAACGTGCTGGCCAGGAACTGACTTTGGTGGCGGTTGATGCTGGCGTAGTCAAACTGTTCCACGTTCCAGGCCAGGTCGAAAAAGGTTTGCATGCCCAACTCGGCAGGCTTGATGTCGCCCACATTGACCAGCCAGTAACGATCGGCCCCCGTGCGGTAAGCCTTCATCAGTTCTTCGTACATCAACACGGGCGGCGTGGTGTTGAGCCACAAATAATCGTGAGGAGCGCCTAAGTACGAAAAATGATAATACACGCCGGCACCACCGCTGCGTTTGCGTTCCTCAGATCCGCTCAGGCGCTTCATGTACCCATAATTATCGTCCACCCACACCAAGGTCACGTCGTCGGCTACTTGTAACCCAAGTTCGTACACATCCATGGTTTCCTTGTAGGGCACAAAGATCTGTGGTATTTCCGTGGCTGGTTTCTTCAGGTATTTTGTCAGCACATCACGCTGGTCGGCCATGACCTGGGTCAGCACCGCCACCTTCTCCTGGCTGGAAAGGTTACCCCTCAGCCCCTCATCGTGCACACCGCGCATGGCAATGGTATAGATATTTTCGTAGGGAGAGGCCTCACGCACACGGTCGTCCATTTTTTTGAGAATGACCGCCTTGTTTTTGGCGTAGTTCCATTCCCCGTCGCGCTTGCTGTCCCATTCCGACTTGGCGGCGTTGTTGAACAACAAGGGTTCACAGTGTGAGGTGGTCATGATGATGCCATACCGATCGGCGACCACCTTGCTTTCGGGGTGTGAATAGAAGGCGCCTGTGCAACTGTGCATAGCCGGGGCTACCATATTTCCTTTGAGGCGAAGCACCAACTCGCAGACTTGCGCGTAGGTTTTTGGTCCGATATCGCCCAGCTCTTTCTCGTAATTGTTCGACGACCAGGGCTTCAGTCCCCAATCTTCGTCGTTGATAAAAATGCCACGGTACTTGACCGAAGGGCTTTTTGAGGTGAAGTCGATGGGCTTGATCGTTAGCACATCACGCTGCTGCACCGGCACATCGGCCCACCAGTACCAGGGCGAAACCCCAATGGATTCAGAAATCGAAAAGACCCCGTACGAGGTACCACGGCGGTCGCTACCGGCTATCACCAGGGCCTGCTTCACACCGGGTAAAGGGTTGTCGATGGTCTTGATCGTGTACCGCTCCCACTGGTTTTCAAGGGAATCAATGGCCAACTTTCCGGTTTTAACCAGTTCGTTGATCAGGTGGTTTTTTTCAATGGTACCGATAATCACCGCATAGGCGCCCAGTTCCGATTTTGACGAAACCAACGCGGGCTTCTTACCGGTAACTCTTTCCACATCTTCG
>DOBD01000155.1:0-2223 GCA_003506275.1 Bacteroidales bacterium
CAGCCAGGCCGATATCCTAGTTGTCATCGGCACCTCCCTACAAGTGTATCCGGCTGCCGGTTTGCTCGAAGATGCCCCTCACACCTGCAGGATCTTCCTGATTGACCCTAACGATATCTCCGTCTTGCGAAAGGACGTACAAATAATCCAGAAGCAAGCAGTGGAAGGCGTCAAGGAATTGCTGAAGATCATCATGGATTAACGACTCACCGCCTCATTCGCTACTCCAAACGGAATGTGCACCATAGGTATATGATCCAGGCGCTCAAGATGGAGGGTTTGGTCGTCGAAATATAGGTGCGGCCGCATCACTGACAACACGCGGCTCTTATCAATACCACCCAGAAAGAAAGCCTCATCTACTGAAATATGCCAGCTCTTCAAGGTGTTGATCATGCGTTCACGAGCGGGTGCGTTTCTGGCCGTCACGATGGCAATCTTCAACCATTTGGGCAGAGCGGCATCCAGGCGTCTAGCCTCCTCCTGTAATTGTTGAATGAGTGCGATGCGGCTGAACAGATTGGCCAGTGGCCCCTTACCCAGGGGTTCAGCGCGCTTGAGGGCTTCCTCACGGCTGAAGGCAGCCAATCCTTCCGCCTGATAGATGCGTTCGGCTTCATCGTCGGCCAATACCCCGTCAAAGTCAAAAGCCACCCTCAGTTCGTTGTCAGTAAGATCGTCGTCCACGTCTGTATTCAACACCAACCCGGCAGGAAAACCACTGGCGATAGCCTGTTCCACATCGTCTTTGTTGGCAGATAGAAACAGCGACAAATTAAAGGCATCGTTGTACATAAAGGGCGATGTGCCTGAGAAGAAAGCAGCTCTGGTGATATCCAGGCCATAATGTTCAATTGAACGAAACACCCGAAGACCTGTTTCCGGGCTATTGCGCGAAAGCAGCACAACCTCTACAGGCTGACTATCGGGCAATTGTTTGTTGAGGTTCAAAAACCGTCGGATGAAAGGAAATGCCACGCCTTTCGGCAGGATGTCTTCCAGGTGTTCCTCCTGGTAAAGGCGATAGGCTTCCTCCCCTGACTCCCTGAACACGGCATCGGCATCGGTCAGATCAAAGAGGGCGCTGGAGGCAACGCCGATAACCAGTTTACTTTCAATGGGAAAGGGCATGTCAGTTTTCAGTGTTGGTGGGTGACGTGTCTGCATGCTTATGCTGCTTCACGTACTCGGTGGGAGTGACTCCGAAAGCGGCTTTGAAGCAGGACGTAAAGTACTTGGGATCGGCAAAACCAACGGAATAAGCAATGTCCGAAACATTGCCGGCCTGCATGCTCAACATCCGGCAAGCGTGTTTGAGTCGGATATTCTTGGTGAATTCCACGGGAGACATCCCTGTCAGTGATTTGATCTTGCGGTAGAGCGACGACTTTGACATGCTCAGTTTGCCTGAGAACATATCAAGGTCAAAATCAGGTTCTGCCAAGTGCTCTTCTATGACGGCGATGGCATTTTCCAGGAACTTCTCGTCAAGCGATGGAAACTCCAGGGCACTGATGCTCAACTCGACCGTGGTCTTGAAACGCTCTGACTTGTGCTGTCGATTCTTGATCAGACTCGATAGCCGAGCATCCAACACCTTTAGTTCAAACGGTTTAGATAAGTAACCATCGGCACCGGCGTTGTAGCTGTCTATCCGGTCATCCACCGAGTTCTTGGCCGTCAAAAGCAACACGCCGATGTGACTGGTGTTCACATTGCCTTTCAGACGACGGCATAGTTCAAGACCATCCATTCCTGGCATGATGATGTCGCTCACCACAACGTCGATGGGGTGTTCGTCCACGATACGCAACGCCTCCTCCCCGTTGGCAGCCTGATAGGTGTGGTAGCGCTTGCTGAATATTTTCTCCATCAAGGAACGCAGTTGTGCATTATCCTCCACAATCAACAAACTGATGTCGCTGACTTCCGCTTCTTCTGGCTCTGTCAAGGCTTCCAAACTGGTGATCTCCAATTGAACCAGGTCAACATCGGGGGGCGAAGCCGACAACCCCACTCGCTCGGCATCCGTGTAAAAAGGGGCATCCAGGGGAAATTCTACCGTAAAGACGGAGCCCTGCCCAAGTTGGCTTTCCACGCGGATAGATCCATGGTGCAACTCCAGCATTTCCTTGGTCAACGTTAATCCGATACCGTGATTTTCCACCGAGTTGGTGGGATCGTTGGAGTAAAAACGGGTAAAAATATGGCTGATGTCAGAGG
>DOBD01000155.1:2250-4692 GCA_003506275.1 Bacteroidales bacterium
CTGTACCGAGCCCTTGGCTTGCGTGTATTTGAAAGCGTTGGAAAGCAGGTTGAACAAAACGGAATCCAATTTTTCTGCGTCAAACCACCCCATAATGGTCGGTTCAAGCGAGACCATGGAAAAATGCAACTGCTTTTCCTTGGCGAGTGGTTTGAAATTGTATTGACAGATATGGTTGACAAACGGCACTAAGTCTCCTTCAGCCACTTTAAGTTTCATGTTGCCGCTTTCCACCTTGCGGAAATCCAGGATCTGTTGCAAGAGGCGTTTCAATCTGTTGACGTTGATTTTCATTACGNNTTCAATCTGTTGACGTTGATCTTCATCACGTCGTGTTGCCAGAATTTGCCTTTATGAGTCAGCTCCAGGTCATCGATAAGGCATGACATGATGGTAAGCGGGGTCAGCAGCTCGTGAGAGATATTGGTAAAATAACGCAGTTTGGTTTGTGTGAGTTCCTCCGACTTCTCCTTCTCAATGCGGGCATACTTGAGTTCATTGCGCAACCTGAATCGATTCACGGAAAAACGGTAGAGAATAAAAAGCATACCCAGGAAAACCACCAGATAGACCAACTGTGCCCACCAGGTTTCGTACAATGCCGGTTTTTTCTCGATGATCAGGGAGGTGATCACCTCACTCCATAATCCATTTTCATCCGTGGCCTTGAGTTGAAAACGGTACGTTCCTTTACGCAGGTTGTTGTAGTTGGCAAAGCGACGGTTGGTGGCCACGTAATTCCAATCGTTATCCACACCTTCCATCTTGTAGGCGTACTGCACTTTATTCGGAAACGCGTAATTGAGGGTGGAAAATTCGATTTCAAGGTTGTTGGCTGTATAGGGCAACGTCAAGTGTCCGCGTACGTAATCATAGCCTACCGTACTACCCGAATCAAAAACAGATACGTTATGAACCTTGACATCGGTAATAATCACATTCGTGGATCTGATTGACAAACCATTCTTTTCCTTAACAGGCAAAAAGGCACAAAAGCCCCTGTTTCCACCAAACAACACCTCACCGCTTGCCGACTGGGAGAAGGCTCCTCCGATAAAGGAATTGACGGCCAGGTTATCGAACACGCTGTAAGTGGTTGAGGACTCGGTTTTTGGATTGTAACGTGTCACCTTCTTGTTGGTTGAAATCCAAACGTTGTTCCAGTTGTCGGTCAGCATATTGAGGATACCTTCACCAGTCATGGCACACAAATGACTTACATCGACGAAGAGGCCTTTGTTCTTGTCGTAAGTAATGACACGGCCTTCCTTGGTACCGATCCAAATCAATCCTGATGGATGTGCTGCCACACTTTGTACGTTGCTGGTGTTTAATCCCTCGGTGTATTTGTCGTACATGGTGGTTTTGTAACCCAACCCCGCAGGTGTCAATCGGCACAAACCCACTTGTTCACTCGCCAACCAAATGGTGCCATCCGCATCTTCCGTTATATCGGTCACGGCAGGAAGGTCGGTCACAGCAACGATCTCATCTTCGGGGGTCACTTTGATAACGCCTCCATAAAGACCAACCCAGACATTACCCTTGCTGTCTTCAAATAGCACCTTGTCTCCGCTGCTGATGTAGTCGTTGCCGGTGTTAACATCCACAGATCTGACATACTCGGCTCGCCCGCCCTTTTTTTTCAGCACATACAGGAACTGGTGGTTGCAGGATATCCAGTGTTCGTTTCTGTGTTTGATTTCCCGGATGTAATTAATGGTCTCAATCTCCTGGAGGCCTTTCAGACTCGGCATATCACTGTGCATGATGGCGGTATTGTCAACCTTATTATACAGGCAAAGCCCGTATCGGTTAAGCCCGAGCCAAACCAAGCCATCCCTGTCTTCAGAAAGGGCCTTAAGGCTGGGTGAAAAACCCATGCGTTGTTTGACGATATCAAGGGTATAATTTTGAACAGGTGGCCGTTCAAAATTGATAAAGATGACCCCTTCGCTGAAAGCTCCCACCCACAGATTATTGTCCTTGTCTTTGACAATCTCACTGTACAAACGGCTGGAACTTGTCAGGTAGGCTGAGATATCGATGGGGGTCAGGCTTCCGTCCTCCTCGTGCTTCATGACATATAAACCGGTCAGGGTCATAAACCAAAGGTAACCGTACTTATCATCCTGTACCAGGCTGAAAAAGGTGGTTTCCGGTTGTTTGCCCGTCATATTCTTGACTGTGTGGAAGGTATACATGGTTGCCTCATCCGCCTTTGGATCGAAGTGACAGACACCATCGCCCCAGGTGCCTATCCAGTAATGATCCTGCTTATCCTGGTACAAACGAAAGGGATTGTTGTGGGCTCCCACTTTGGGGTATCGTTGAAAATTATCCGTTTCAGGCTGATAGCGACAAAGGCCGGCTTCCCAGAACATAATCCATGAGCCCACTCCGAAAAGTCGAATCGAATCATAGCATCATAAAATCATCAAT
>DOBD01000154.1 GCA_003506275.1 Bacteroidales bacterium
ATCCTTGCCGTATTTGGCGTAATGGCCTGAGGTTACCCAGAGCTCTTTCTGGCCAATGTGCGGGGTAATGACTTGCTGGTAGCCGAATTTCTTCTGGATGCGTTTCAGGAAATCTTCCAGGCGGAGACGGAGGGCCGTGCCTTTGGGCAACCAGATGGGTAGCCCCTTGCCGACGGCTTCGCTAAACATGAAGAGTTCCAATTCCTTGCCTATCTTGCGGTGGTCACGCTTCTTAGCTTCTTCCAACAGCACCAGGTATTCATCCAATAATTTCTTTTTGGGGAAGGTGATGCCGTAAATACGGGTCATCTGTTTGCGTTTCTCGTCGCCACGCCAGTAAGCACCAGCCACGGACAGCAGTTTAATGGCTTTGATGGGCTCGGTGGTCATCAGGTGAGGGCCACGGCATAGATCGGTAAAGTCGCCTTGTGAATAGGTGCTGATGGTGCCGTCTTCGAGTTCGGTAATGAGCTCGACCTTGTAGGTTTCCTTTCGGTTGCCGAAGTAACGCAGGGCTTCGTCTTTGCTGATCTGTTGACGAACCACGGCGGACTTTTGGGCGGCCAGTTCGGTCATGCGGGCTTCGATGGCGGGCAGGTCGGCTTCACGGATAACGGCTTCGCCAGGATCGACGTCGTAATAAAAGCCGTTTTCGATGGCTGGACCGATACCGAATTGGATGCCTGGGTACAACTGCTGCAGGGCTTCGGCCATGAGGTGGGCTGACGTATGCCAAAAGGCGTGCTTGCCTTCGGCGTCTTCCCATTTGAGGAGTTGAAGACTGCCGTCAGTATCCAATGGTTTGTTCAGATCGATGGTCGCTTCGTTGAAGGAGGCGGCCAGGCAGTCCTGAGCCAGTCTGGGGCTGATGGATAGGGCTACTTCATATGAGGTGGTTCCTTTGGGGTACTCCCGTACGGAACCATCGGGGAAACGTAATTGTATCATAGCGTTGACTAAATGGTGCGGAAATAATCCGCGTTGAACGGACAAATTTACTGCATTAATTTGAGTTGACCAAGGGCCTGGCCGATGTTTTCGATGTTTTCAATCACGAGGGAGCGCTTGCCGTTCTGTTCACGTAAGCGGCTGTTTTTGAATGATTTTGCCAGGTAGGTCAGGATGTTGTCGAACGTGGCCGATTGGTAGAACGAGGACAATGGATTGTTGACAAAATAACCGATCAGTTGGTGATTCTTCAGAATGACTTTTTCCATACCCAGGGTTTTGGCTATTCTGCGCAGGCGAATGACCTCGATCAGATCGGCAGCCACGGATGGAATGGGACCGAAGCGGTCTTTTAGCCGTTGTTCGAAGGCACTGATCTCTTCTTCGGTTTCCAGACCGTCCATTTCACGGTACAGGCTCATGCGTTCGGGGGCGCCGGGTACATAGCTGTCGGGGAACATCATCTCCAGGTCTGATTCCACGGTGCAATCGCTGACGTAGGTATGCCCGCCTTCCCGGGTGCGTTGTTGTTCGTCGGCGTAGAGGTCGGCGAATTCTTCGTCCTTGAGTTCCTGGATGGCTTCGTTGAGGATCTTTTGGTAGGTTTCAAAGCCCAGATCGGCGATGAAGCCGCTTTGTTCGGCCCCCAGCATGTTGCCGACTCCTCGGATATCGAGGTCTTGCATGGCGATGTTGAAACCGCTACCCAGGTCGGAGAAGGTTTCGATGGCTTGCAGGCGACGCCTGGCTTCAGGGGTGAGGGTGTTGAGCGGGGGGGAGAGCAGGTAACAGAAAGCTTTGCGGTTACTGCGCCCTACACGCCCCCTGAGTTGGTGCAGGTCGCTCAGTCCAAACTGATGGGCGTTGTTGATAATCATGGTGTTGGCGTTGGGGATGTCCACGCCTGATTCAATGATGCTGGTACAGATCAACACATCGAAGGCGTTGTCCATGAAATCGAGGATGATTTCTTCCAGCTTGCCGCCGTCCATTTGGCCGTGGGCGATGGCGGTGCGTACGCCGGGTACGCAGCGGTGTACCCTGTCTTCCAGCTCTGCCAGGTTGTTGATGCGGTTGTTGATGAGGAAGACCTGGCCGTTGCGTCCTAATTCGAATTCGATGGCTTCTTTGAGCAAGTCGTCGTTGAGGGTGTTCAGCTCGGTTTGGATGGGATAACGGTTGGGTGGGGGCGTGGTGATGGCACTCAAATCTCTGGCACCCATGAGGGAAAACTGGAGGGTGCGGGGAATGGGGGTGGCCGTCATGGTCAGGGTATCCACATTGACCTTCAACTGCCTGAGTTTTTCCTTGACGCTGACCCCGAACTTTTGTTCCTCATCCACGATGAGCAGGCCCAGGTCGTGGAATTGGACGCTCTTGCCGATGAGTTTGTGTGTACCGATAACAATATTGAGGCGGCCTTCCTTGAGCTCGTGCAGGATGCGGCTGGTGTGGGCGGCCGAACGGGAGCGGCTCAGGTAATCGACGGTGCAGGGAAAGTTTTCCAGGCGCTTTTTGAAGGTCTTGTAGTGTTGGAAGGCCAGGACGGTGGTGGGCACCAGTATAGCTACTTGTTTATTATCGGTGACAGCCTTGAAGGCGGCTCTGACGGCTATTTCCGTTTTTCCAAAACCCACGTCGCCGCAAATCAGGCGGTCCATTGGGCGGCTGCTTTCCATGTCGGTCTTGACATCGGCCGTCGCTTTGACCTGATCCGGGGTGTCTTCGTATAAAAAGGAGGCTTCCAGTTCTTGCTGTAGGAAACTGTCGGGACTGTAAATGAATCCCTGCTCTTCTCTGCGCTTGGCGTATAAGGCAATCAACTCGCGGGCGATGTCTTTCACCTTTTTCTTTGTGCGCTCCTTCATGGTGGTCCAGGAAGCGCTGCCCAGCTTGTTGATGCGGGGTTCGGTGCCTTCCTTGCCCTTGTACTTGGAGATGCGGTGCAGGTTGTGAATGCTCACGAACAACACATCGTCGTCCTTGTACATGATCTTGATCACTTCCTGCATGTGGCCGTTGATTTCCGTGCGGAAAAGCCCACCGAAACGCCCCACGCCGTAATCGACGTGTACCACATAATCGCCAAACTGGAACTGGGTAATCTCTTTGAGCGTCAGGGCCATCTTGCCACTTCTGGCCTTGTCGGAACGCAGGTTGTACTTGTGGTACCGTTCAAACAGCTGATGGTCTGTGAAGCAGGCGATTTTAAGGTCGTGGTCGACAAACCCTTCGTGCAACGTTTTTTGGATGGCAGTGAAGGAGACGGGGTCACCCCTGTCTTCAAAGATACTGCGAAGCCGGTCAATTTGTTTGGCACTGTCGCTGAGCAGGTAGAGGGTATAGCCTTCGTCTTGCCACTGTTGGAAGGTGCTGCTCACCAGGTCGAAGTTGCGTCCGAACACGTCTTGCGGGGAGGTGTTGAAAGGCAGGGCTGCCTGTTTGTTGCTGGCTGGCCGTCGTCCGTATTCCACCCAACGGAAGGCTGTCGCTTTCCTGCGCAGTGCTTCACCGCTGAATAGGCCGGGTTGGTCGGATTGTTGGGCATCGTTGAAGAGTTGGTCGAGCCTCCCGCTGGCAAAATCAAGGTCGTGCAGGCAAAGTAGGGCAGACGGGGGTATGTAGCTGAACAGGGGTACTCTGGTTGAGGCTTCTACCTGGGTCTTGGGGATGATGCGGATGGCTGTTACCTGGTCTTTAGACAGCTGTGTCTCGATGTTGAAGGTGCGCAGGCTTTCCAGTTCATCTCCGAAGAAATCGAGGCGATAGGGCCATTCGTTACCCCAGGAAAAGACATCAATCAGACTGCCCCTGACACTGAATTGTCCGGGTTCATACACGTAATCCACGCGTTCGAAGCCGTAGTCGTGCAATAGCTCGATGACAAACCCGGTGTCGATGGGTTCGCCCTGGTGTAGGTCGAGCAGTTTGGTTTTCAGTTCGTGGTCGGGGATGACGTTCTCGAGCAAACTTTCGGGGTAGGCCACCACGACACAAGGGTTTCCTTGCTGGAGGGTATTGAGTACATCGGTGCGCAGGATGGTGCTGCCTGGATCTTCGCCGTTGCTGAGGGTTAGTTTGAAACTGGGGGGATAAAATCGAACGTTCTCTGGTCCGAGCAGTTGCACCAGGTCCTGATAGACGTAACCCGCGCGTTCGGCGTCGTCTTCCAACACCAGGCAGGTACGTTCCAGACTGATGAACAAGGATCCCAGGCATAAGGATGTCGTAGACCCGTTCAGACCACTCAAATGGAGGTTCTCCTTGTTTTCGGATAACAAGGAAACGCCGGCTTTCAACGCAGGATGCTGTTGGTAAAGCCGGAGCAGGGATTCAATCGCGATGCTCTTCAACGTAGCTGATCGATTTAGTCGATAATTCAAATGTCGCCGCAAAAGTATAAAATAGTTGCGAAATATATACCTTTGCGAGCACGACTTCAATCCAAGCGCCGATCAATATGACCTTTGGCAGATACTTTGTCCTGCTTCTTTTTTTGGCACCTGTGTTGATGGGCAAGGCCCAACCACAGCCTTATTACGCATTCGATAACCTGGATGGCATGACCCAGCATGTCTGCGTCAGAAGCATGGCCCAGTCGGCTGATGGGATGATGTGGCTGGCAACTGAAAGAGGTCTGTATAGCTATGATGGCTATCATGTGATCAACCGGTCGATGGGAAATGAGGTTGTGGACAGTTTGAAGGTAGGTAGCTTCAATCACTTGCTGGCTGTTGACGATAGTTTGATCATCGGTTGTGAAAAGGGGTTGTTGTCGTTTGATTTGAAAACACATCGCTTTCGCAGTTTGGCCTATGTCGAGGGTGAAATGGTCAAGGGAATGGCCAGGATAGGGTCTACACTCTGGGTGGCGACACGCACTGCCCTTTACAAGGATGGTCAGATACACTCACCCAGTCCGGCCAACATCATCTCTTTGTACAGCGATGAGCAACGTCTGTACATTGGCACGATGAATGCTGTTTACCGCTACTCACCCCAAACACAGCAACTGGAAACAATCACGGATGAGGTTACGTATGCCGCCTGTTTTCTCTACGATCCGCACAATCACTATATATGGATAGGAACGGCTTCTTATGTGATGGTGTGGGACATCAGGGCGATGAAGTCGGTATTTAC
>DOBD01000029.1 GCA_003506275.1 Bacteroidales bacterium
ACAAGTTGATGGTTCTGTTGTACCGGGTATGATGGGACTGGAAGCCGGACAGTCGGCCTTTGGAGACGTATATGCCTGGTTCAAGCGCATCATGGCCTGGCCCATCGAAGAATTGATTGCCACATCCTCTTTGATAGACGAAGTGACCAAGCAGAAATTGGTGGACGAAGCCATGGACAAGATCATTCCGGTGTTGTCCGAACAAGCTGCCGCCGTCGATCCCAAGGAAAGCATGGTGATTGCCACCGACTGGATGAACGGTCGTCGCACACCCGATGCCAGCCAGCTGGTCAAGGGTAGCATCACTGGTCTAACGCTGGGTACTACCGCACCCATGATGTTCCGTGCCTTGGTGGAAGCCACCGCCTTTGGTTCCAAAGCCATCACGGATCGTTTTGCCGACGAACAGGTGAACATCGAGAGTGTGATCGGTATTGGTGGCATTTCTCTGAAATCGCCGTTTGTCATGCAGACCATGGCTGATGTGCTGAACATGCCCATCAAGGTGGCCAAGAGTNNGCCTGCGCCTTCGGTGCTGCCATGTTCGCTGCCGTGGTCGCTGGTGTGT
This sequence comes from Bacteroidales bacterium, assembly GCA_003506275.1. Lineage (GTDB taxonomy): Bacteria > Bacteroidota > Bacteroidia > Bacteroidales > UBA1402 > UBA8389. The sequence goes on from DOBD01000029.1 coordinate 569, forward strand.
ACGAGAAAGTGGAAGATGCTCAAGAAGCCATGGGTCAAGGTTTCGCAATGGAATACTTGCCGAATCCCGCCAATGTGGCTATGTACGCTGAATTGTACAAAGAGTACCAGAAGCTGGGTCAAATTACCGAAGAAACGTTCTACAAGTCTCTGTAAGAGGTTCTTATATCATTGTTGCAGGTTCCAATGGCTTAAAAGCTGTTGGAGCCTGTTTTTTTTTAGATGGTTAGCTTTCAGATTTTGCTGAGCCGGACTTTTTTTGTCTTGAGTTTGCTGTTGGTGAGGGTGTTGATCTGCTCGTTCGTTTTTGAAGCGGGTACAGCCACATAAGAGCAATCTTGTTTGATTTCGATGATGCCCAGTTGCTCGTTGCTGAGTCCACCTTGTTTGAGGAACAGGCCGGCAATGTCGCCTTTGGAAATCTTATCCCTTCTGCCTCCCGTGATGTAGAGCGTTTTCCAGGTGGGAGCCTTGGGCGTCGGTGCATCCACAATGGATTCCATCTCCGTTTCCCCGATATACTCGGGCAGCTCTTCGTTAACCCATTTCAGGATATAGGCGGTGCCCTCTGCATTCATTCGGGCAGTCCGTCCATTTCTGTGCGTAAATTCCTGCCTTCTTGGGGGCAACTGGAAATGGATGATGAATGTTAGTTCTGGAATGTCGAGCCCTCTGGCTGCCAGGTCGGTGGCCACAATCAGTTGGTGAGTGCCGTTCCGGAATTTGATCAGCGCCCTTTCACGGTCTATTTGTTCCATGCCACCGAAGAAGCAGCCGTGGTGGATGAGTTTTGCCGTCAGATAGTTGCTGACCTCCTGTATGGTTTCTTTAAAATTGCAGAAAACGATACCGGGCTGATTGCCAATATGGCGCAGCGTTTTAACCAACGTTTCCAGTTTGTCCTTCGAAGGAGAAACGACCGTTTTGATTTTCAACAGAGAAACCGATTGATCCGAGTAATCCAGGCAGACGGGTTGTTTCAACCCTACGAAAGCAGGTATGTCTGTCGCTATCGTAGCAGAAGTCAGTATCCTCTTTTTGATGTTCGGTAAGGCGGTGACTATTTCGCTCATATCCTGTTCAAAACCACTTTCGAGCGATTTGTCAAATTCGTCCAGCACGAGCGTGTGGATGAAGTGGGTTGAAAAGCGGTCTCTTCTCAGCAGGTCGGCTACTCGTCCAGGTGTGCCTATCAAGATGTTGGGCGTGTGTTTGAGGTCCAACTTGTCCTGATAGCCTACACGACCACCGTAAACGGCGTTGGTTTTGTAACCTGACCCCATTTCTCGTATAACTTGCTCTATTTGAAGGGCAAGCTCTCTGGATGGAACGAGTATCAGTACGTATATTTCATCACTTCCGGCATTCAGGTTTCTAATAATGGGGAGCAAATACGCCAATGTTTTACCGGTTCCAGTGGGGGAAACCAGGATGATATCCGATGAAGATTCATACACGGTCATCGCCTCCTTCTGCATGGGATTGAGCTGCTCAATCTTCAATTTTTTCAGGATGTCTTCCTGATTCTTCCTGTTTTTCAGCATGCGACAAAGGTACAGTAATAACCCAAGGGCGGCAACAACGATCGATTAATGACCGTTGAATTTGTTGGGGATAAACAACCATTCGTACCAAATAAAATAATCAACTCACCAACGCCTTGAAGTGATCACGAATGTGTTTATATGTGTGATTGGAAAATGCGTCAATCCTAGGATACAAGGGCTATTGATAAAAAATCCCGATTTGACAATTGTTTTTTTTTATATCTTTATCGGGCTGTTTGGTTATAAATAAAAATAAGAAAAATNNCAGCCTCTTGATGGCCACCCTATTATTTACTGGCTGTACAAAAGATGACGAACCAACCCATGCCGACCAGTTGAAAGGCACTTGGGTACATACCTTGCTAAACGGTCAACCCTTTTTGACCGACGAAACGTTTGTCATGGAACTGAGACCTGACCTTACAGAGATGTATGCCATTGGATTACAGCTTGACGAAAGCAACAGAAGTTGGGTGGAATGTACCAATTATACGTATGCCCTTGTTGGTGATACCATTATCATCAATGGCACTGATGTGTTGAATAATGCCATTCACATCAAATTTCTCATCAAATCGCTGACGAATGAAACGATGGTATTGACAGTGCCAACGTTCTCGTTCAATGGTATTGTCTCACCAAATAACAATACCTATACCATGGAGAAAGTCACCAACGATAACAGCGCTGCCTTTACCGGTGTTTGGTACGGACGCTGTACCACTGAAGGGGCTGCCGACAGCACGTATCATTATTGGGAATACCTTAATGATGGCCGTTATAATTACTACTACCAGGATGAACACAACAACTGGATAAAAAAAGCGGACAATCAAGGGCGTTATTACCTGTATGGTACTTTTATGGCGTCCAATTATTCCAACGATCTGCTCACCGGCGGCACCGGGCAGGTTTTTGAGTGCTGGAATGTAGCCATTGATGGAAATAATATGGAATGGACAGGACTGCGCGCAAACAATATCACCTTGACATATGTTATGGATAAAGTACAGTCTCCCCCGCAAACGATTCAAAACTGAAAGTGTCCATGTGTCAACCTGATTGGATGCACCTCGTAACAGAAAAATGAAAAATGTCATGCCATGAAAAAGAGTCATCTATTCGTTTTATTTTTCCTTGCAGCAACTGCGCTGTTCATTCAGCCACAAGCCCAAGTCCCTGAATGTATTGGAGAAACAGCATGGAGTACCAGGGTGGGTATACAAAAGGCGGATCAGACTCAACGAGAACTCCTCGATAGTATCGTCTACCTGGAAACGTATGAAGGGGTCATCTACGGAGGTAATAAGAAAACATGGGATTATCGTTCCGATGGACTTGTCGAGCATTACAGTTGGTACATCTGGCAATCGAGCATTGGAGGCTGGTGGGGCATACAACGTTTGGATTCGATCTATGATGCCCATGGGCGGTTGTCTACGATTCTGAAAGACAGCTGGGATAGTCAAGCAAGCCAGTGGAAACCGGAAAATAAATCGGTATTGAGCTATGGTGCTGATGGACAATTAATTCTTTATGCTAACTATCGGTGGAATGCGGATACTCAACAATGGGAGTGGAGCAACAAAACAGAGAGCACGCATACGTATACGGAGGACAGCCTTCATATCGTTGTCTCAACCAATTACACGTATAACAATCCTACGGGAGAGTGGACGGTTCATCACCGCAATGAACTGCATTACGATAAGAACGGGAAACAGACCCTTTATAATGCCTCATTTTTAGATACGGTCAGTCAGACCTGGGTTTTCAGGGCCAACAGTTTCAAGTACGAAAAAGAATACGACGAACAAGGAAGGATACTACTGTACAGCTACTATGTATGGAGCGATGAACTGAACCAATGGAAAGGTCAGGGAGAATTTGTCGAGACGAGTTATGACTCTATGGGGAATACGACCGTGGTTATCACTAAACAGTGGGATACAGCCTTGAACCAATGGGCAAACAACAGTAAAACCGAGCAAACGTACAACGAACAGGGAAAGGTAACACGCATCATTGATTTCGAATGGGATACCGAAGATGGCTTGTGGGTGGTTGTTGCTCAGTACGAAACGTTCTATAATGCATACGGAAAGGTATCAAACTACCAGGAATTGCTGTTGGATACCCTTTCAGGGGTATGGTATCCCGGTATCAAGGATGAATTCACGTATGATGACAACCATAAAGAAATACGGAGGGCTCATTATGAACTAAATGAGGATAGTCTATTCGTGCTGCAAGAAACAACGGAAACGGTTTATGACACGTATGGAAATGTGATTCTCAGTACCTTTTTCGAACTTGATGAAGATAGTGCGACCTTGATTAAACAATACGACAATAAATATACGTACAACGAATCGGGCGAAAAATTGATGGAGGAGGCCTTGACGTATTATAACGTTGGATCCCCCTATTGTTTTAAATATACGTATTATTATTCATTGCATACGATTTCATCCATCGATGCAGAAAAAGAACGTGAAACGGAATCCCCGTTAGTATATCCAAGTTTATTTACCGACCAACTTGCCTTTCAATTGAACCATACCGACAAGCCGTATGTCTTCGAATTATTCAATGCCCAGGGTCAGAAAGTGGTGTCAAAACGGGTTCAACAGTCAGAAACAATAAACGTGGCGAACATGCCCCGAGGCGTTTATCTATATACACTGTCGCATGGCACTACGGTGTACAGGGGGAAATTGATCAAGAAATAAACAACAAAGAACCGACTATGAAAAACAGCTTTTTTCTGATTATTGCTGCCTTTTTTATGATGGCACCGTTTTTTCTCCTAACCAGTTGTGATAAGGAGGATGATGAGGATGTTACTATCCAGGTTTATGGCGTCGAATTTACACCAAACATCCTAGAAGATGCGGGTGGAATGGCTGGCATTGATGCCGATATAACGGCAGAAGCCATGCAACAAGCAGGCATTACGTATGAGATGAATCTGTCTGAATCCTTTCCAAGCGCTTACAACGCTGCTTTAGCCGGCCCTAACAAGGCCATGATGTCTGTCGGTTACACCCCCGAACGAAAAGACCTGTTCAAATGGGCAGGCCCTACGAGTCAGTCGATGTATGGTATCTTTGAAAAGGGAGCTTCAGACCTGGTCTTTCCGCTGCCCATTGACGAGTGCAAATCACTACCTTCCATAGCAGTGGTTAACAACTGGTTGGAAACAACCACCCTCGAGGAGCTTGGTTTCAGCAATTTGGTGCATTACAACACCTATGACGAGGCGTTGGCTGCCTTTATGAATGGTGACATCAAATTCATGGCCAGTGATTTCTTCCATTTGGTCAAGAAACTCCCATCAGGTTATTTCATGGAACATGTTAAGACAGTAACACGCTTCCGTACGGTGTATAATTACATTGCCTTTTCAAAAGACGTCAGTGATGCGGTTGTCAGCAAAACACAAAAGGCCATCGAAGCCATGATAATGAATCAGCGTTCCATTGCAATCATGAGGGAATACATGTCCATTATGCCGTCCGATTACATGCCTGGCACCATTCAAATTTATACGGAAGCCAGCCCCCCCTTCAGCTATATGACGGGCCAGGATACGACCCGTAAGATTGAAGGCTCCTCTGTGGATATTGTGAACGAAATTCAAGCAAGAACCGGGCATGTGAACAAACTCAACATGGGCCTGTGGTTGGATGCCTACGCCATCGTGCAGTACTTGCCAAACAGTGCCCTGTTCAACATGACGCGCACACCCGAACGCGAGGCCATGTTTCAATGGGTTGGGCCGATTTCCACCAGCAAAAGCTATTTTTATACGCTGGCGTCTTCGGGATTGACCATTCAAACTCTCGAACAAGCAAAAGCCCTTCAATCAATTGCCACCCCTAAGGGCTGGTTTACGCATGATTTTCTGATGGCGAATCATTTCCAAAACATCGTAGCCACCTCGCTTACATCCGCTGAGGCCTTTCAGCAATTAATGCAAGGTGAGGTTCAGGCGCTGTTGATGACTGATCTGGATGTGAAATGGCTTGCCGAAATCAGCGAGGTGCCTTTGAGTAATCTGACCCAGCATCTGCAAGTATCAGACCTGAAGGATTATATAGCCTTCTCGCTCAATACACCGTCCAGTACGGTCCAGCAATGGCAACAACACCTCGATGCCATGAAAGCGGATGAAACGTTCAACACNNTTGAGGATGCGTTTGCGTCCCTGCAGCCGGATTTCAGCGAGGAAAAAGCCTCTGACGTTGGGAATAAACGTGCTATCATTACTGATTTGAACCGTTTTCCCCGAAAGGTCGATCAGTTTGATGGGACTGTCTTTGTCAATCCCTCTGAAGTAGAGGACACCATTTCGTAGGAACGTGTGTACGCTATCAGCAGGCAATGTGCTTACATAAATCCGTTCAGAGGCTGTCCCTGTGGAAGTACCGGTCGTTCCTTGTACAATATAGGCATAGGTGCGGTCATTGTCCAGTTCAATCAACGATAGCGAAGTATTGGTGGTAAAATAATGGACATAGTCGGAAACCGGGGTCAGCCATTCGCTGCCTTGGATATCGGTTACTTCATAGAGCGTCAGGTAATAACCGGTAGCCCACGGTAAGGCATTCCAGTTGGCCGTGAAGCCAAAAGCATTGACCAACGTGGGCTCCAACGCCATTGCTTGACTGTTTGTCGTGGTCAGGGACATGATGGGTGAAGAGGCGGAAATACTGTACCCGTTGGTCGAGCGCACTTGATAGTAATAACCCGTCAGGTCATTGGGCACTAAGATGGTCAGTACCGTGTCTTTGATGACCCGCTCTTCATACCCGTCCACATAGTGTTTAATGCTATCCTGGCCATTGATTTCCAGGGTGAAAACATCCAACAGGTAGTTGGTGGCACCGATGACTGGTTGCCAGCTGACCACAAAAGAAAACGGATAAATATCAGTGGCCGATTTGATCCGAGGTGTTTCCATGAAAGTGGTGCCACCCATGAAGTTGAAGAGAATGTCTGTCCCTTCTTCACGGATCACGGTCAGCGGTTTGTCCAGTGCTTTCCCAGACCAGGTCGCCAGGGAAGGAAACGTCTCAGGGGTAATGGAAGTGACGTTGGTCACACCGGGGAAGGGATCACCTTTCAAGCTGTTCAGGTAAACCGAATAGTTGTATCCAGTATTGATCACCTGTTCGTTGTCGGCTTCGATGATGTCGGCGCATTGATGGCTGGCGATGGCATTGACCATGTTGTATTGCCAGAGTTTCTCAAATGTCCAGGTATACGTCTCACCATAATAATTAACGGTGGTGGTGGCGTTGCTGCGCATGTCGATGTGGTACACCAATAAGCCATGGTGTGATAGTGCCTGATCGAACGTGCCACTGAGGTTCTGCCTGTTTTCAAGCAGGAAAAATTCACCGGTGTTATCCGTTTTGATGATGAAACCCTGGTTGGACGTAATCAAGGGTTGAAGAACCAGGCTGGAGGGAGCGGCCAACTCTTGGGGCGTGGCCCAACCTATCAAGTAGCGTTCAAGCAACGTCAGTCCGGCCGGAATGGCTCCTCCGCCGTTATAGGCTCCCTGAGCCATCAATGACCAGGTATCAACGTCAAACGAATCACCGTTGTATTGGTCGTAATCCACGTCGTACATGTCAGGCAAACCCAGTACATGGCCGTATTCATGCGTGAAAACGCCAATGCCAGTCATTTGACCATTGCCCTTGAGCTCGGCACTGCAGGCGTAGGTGTTGACTTTCTTCCCATCTATCAGCAGGCTCAGGTTGCCCAGGCTGTACGAGTGAGGCCAGATTGTGTTGGCATCACCTCCGTCGGCTTCCCCCTTGCCCGCATAGAAGACATAGACATTGTCTACCGTTCCGTTGTTGTCGGAGTCAAATTGCGCAAAATCAACCAGGTTGGCCGCAGCCAGGCAGGCTTCCCTCACCATCTCACGGGCCCGGATGTCGTTGTCGTTGTCATCGGGATTGTTGGCTCCGTAGTAAGCGTAGTTGTTGGCCAGTGTAACGGGACCGACTACCACGAAATCAGGTGAGTAAGCGCCGTTGGAGTTCTGGGAGAAATAATCCTTCACACTGCCAATGTGGTTGCCCAGGTTGTACCCTGATTGGTTGAGCAGATTACTGAAGGCGGTGTTTGGGCTTTCGTTCGAAAAAAACTGATCCTTGAAGTTGACCAGGATGACCAGTGACTTGTTCTCGCCCGATCTGGTCGCATGGTTGAGTAAAATGTGCTCAAACGATCCACTGGCGGCTCTCAGTTGAGATGGCTCTGCGTTGGCCCGACTCATTCGGGCTTTGAGGGCGGCTTGCCTTTGTTCGTTTGACGGCAGCAGGCGTTTCTGCAAGGTTTGCAGGTATGCAACGGTCGACGGATCGGTGGCCGGTTGCGCCAAGGCTTTGACAGGGCCAGCTACCAATTGCCCAATCTCGTTGTGGATGGCATAACGGTATATTCCTTGATTATCGGCTTTCAGCGTGTAGCCTTCGGAGCTGAAGGCCACGTGCAGAAACTCGTCACCCGCTTTGAAGACGGAGAGGACGCTGCCATCGGGTTGTACCACCTCGACCGGTTTGCGGGGAGCCGGAACAGCGACGGACATCGTTGGGGTGGAAAACCACCCGAAAATAGCCGCCAACACGGCCATAAAGGGCTTAAAACGTAGACACTTCATGCAGGCAAATGTAGAAAGATTATTTATCTTTGTAAAAAATTTTCTGAAATCCTATGAATAAGACTGACGTATTGAACAAAGCGGCCGACAACATCCGAATACTGGCTGCATCGATGGTTGAAAAAGCCAAATCTGGTCACCCTGGTGGTGCCATGGGTGGTGCTGACTTCATCAACCTCCTGTTTACCGAATTTCTGGTGTACGACCCCAAAAAACCTTCCTGGGAAGGCCGTGACCGCTTTTTTCTGGATCCAGGTCACATGTCGCCCATGCTGTACGCCCAACTTGCCCTCACCGGTAAGTTTACGCTCGATGAACTGAAGCAATTCAGGCAGTGGGGCAGTCCGACACCCGGTCACCCCGAAGTAGACATCACCAGGGGTATTGAAAACACGTCAGGTCCGCTGGGACAAGGTCATGCCTACGCCGTAGGAGCCGCCATCGCCGCCAAGTTCCTCCAGGCAAAGTTTGGTTCCGTCATGGATCNNGGCATGGATCAAACCATCTACGCCTATATTTCCGACGGTGGTGTTCAGGAAGAAATTTCACAGGGTGCAGGCCGTTTGGCCGGTCACCTGGGACTCGACAACCTGGTCATGTTTTATGATTCCAACGACATCCAGCTGTCCACTGATACCTCGGCCGTGACCAGCGAAAACACCGCTGCCAAGTACAAAGCCTGGGGTTGGGAAGTCCTTGAAGCCAAAGGCAGTGACGTAGCCGAACTCCGTGCCGCCATCCAGAAGGCCAAAGCTGTCAAAGGCAAACCTGCCCTGATCATTGGCAAGACCATTATGGGCAAGGGTGCCGTCACAGCAGACGGTGCCAGCTATGAGAATAAATGTGCCACGCACGGTATGCCTTTGAGCGAAGCCGGTGCCAGCTTCGAGAAATCCATCCTCAACCTGGGTGGCAATCCTGAGGATCCCTTCACCATCTTCCCCGAAGTCGCCGACCTGTACGCAGCCCGCGCTAAAGAACTCGAGGCCATCGTCGCTGAAAAATACGCCGCCAAGGCCGCCTGGGCTAAGGCCAATCCCGAAGCGGCCGCCAAACTGGAAGCCTGGTTTGCCGGTCACGTGCCCGCTGTCAACTGGGAAGCCATCGAACAAAAGGCCAACCAGTCCACCAGGGCTGCCTCCGCGACTGTCTTGTCCGCTTTGGCCACTCAGGTGGAAAACATGATAGTGGCCTCCGCCGACTTGTCCAACTCTGACAAAACAGACGGTTTCCTGAAGAAGACCAAGGCCCTTACCAAGGACGACTTCAGTGGTGCCTTCCTGCAAGCCGGCGTGGCTGAACTCACCATGGCCTGTGTTTGCATCGGTATGGGTCTCCACGGTGGCGTCATTCCCGCCTGCGGTACCTTTTTCGTCTTCTCCGACTACATGAAACCCGCCGTACGCATGGCTGCCCTCATGGAAGTGCCTGTGAAATTCATCTGGACACACGATGCCTTCCGCGTCGGTGAAGATGGACCAACCCATGAACCTGTGGAGCAGGAAGCCCAGATTCGCCTGATGGAAAAACTCAAGAACCACAAAGGCCACAATTCCATGTTGGTGTTGCGTCCTGCCGACGTACAGGAAACCACGGTGGCATACCGTTTGGCTCTCGAAAACACCAAAACCCCGACCGCCTTTATCCTGAGCCGTCAGAACATCAACGACCTGCCCGGCAGCTCCTACCAGCAAGCCGCCCAGGTGGCCAAAGGTGCCTACGTGGTGTCTTGCGATGGCAATCCTGATGTGGTGCTGTTAGCTTCCGGTTCCGAAGTGGCCACCCTGGTCGACGGCGCCGCCCTACTCAGAGCCGATGGTATCAAGGTACGCATCGTTTCCGTTCCCTCCGAAGGCTTGTTCCGCAACCAACCCGCTGCCTACCAGGCATCCGTTTTGCCCGAAGGCGTGAAGCGCTTTGGTCTGACCGCCGGTTTGCCCGTCAATCTGCTGGGCCTGGTCGGTGAAAACGGTCGCATCTGGGGCTTGGAATCCTTTGGCTTCTCGGCACCCTACAAGGTACTCGATGAAAAATTGGGTTTCACCGGTGCCAACGTGTATCAACAAGTCAAGGCCATGCTGTAAGCAGACCGGTTATCTGGTACTGCCCATTTATAAAAACCGATCCGAAGAGGGTCGGTTTTTTTATGGAATTAAACAGGCTGATTGATTTTCTCTTCACAGAAACGGTGTACGCCATTTATTTTACTACATTTGCATCATCAACCAACCATTAACTCTATGAACCCCGACGATGTTCCTGTCGCGATATGCAGCGACCACGCAGGATACGAACTCAAAGAATCAATTCTCGACTGGTTTACTGAAACCAACACTCCCTTTACCAATTTCGGTACTTATTCTCCCGACAGTTGTGACTACGCCGACTTCGCCCATCCCATGGCCGAGGCCATCGAGGACGAAGAATCCTTGCTGGGCATCGCCATTTGCGGCTCAGGTCAAGGCATGTCCATGACGCTCAACAAACATCAGGGCATCCGCGCCGCTTTGTGCTGGAATAAGGAAATTGCCATCCTGGCCCGTCAACACAACAAGGCCAACGTACTTTGTCTGCCCGCTCGTTTTATTGACAAGGAAACGGCCAAAGAAATCATTGCTGCTTTTTTTGCGACTGATTTTGATGGCGGCCGTCACCAGGTTCGCATCGACAAGATGCCTGTTTAACGACCAGTATAGACTGCCAGTGTAGACTGCCAGTATAAGCTGTCTGCTTAATAGACCCTGTCTCCAAAAATCCGACTGCCAATCCGCACCATCGTACTACCCGCTTGCACGGCAAGAGGATAGTCGTCCGACATGCCCATCGACAAGACGCTAAACGTGGGGTCGGAGGGGTAGTGGGTGTGTTTAAGCGTGTCAAACAACTGCTTGAGGCCCTCGAATTCCCGTTGAACCTGTGCGGTGTTGTCGGTAAAGGTGGCCATCCCCATCAAACCCCTGACCGACACATGTTTGTAATCCAACAGCTGACCGCTGGTTATCAGGTCGGTGCAGGCATCCGGTGAGAA
>DOBD01000307.1 GCA_003506275.1 Bacteroidales bacterium
GCATCCTTTTTTTATGTATGTTATTTCAGCGAAATTTTTCGAACAGTTGAACCAACTTTGACAATGTAATACCCCGGGGTGAGGTTAAGTTGGATGTCCACGATGGTCGAATCGGCCTTCTTCTCCACGACCCTGACACCTAAAATATTCAGCACCTGTATCTTGTCACCCACCTTAATGTTTTGCAATTGAAGGGTTTTGTTTTTCAGTAGCACCACAACAGAAGGCTCGGCCTGGGCAGTAACCACGGGGGTCTCTACCTTTTCTTGTTTCTCTGCTGTCAAGGGTTGAAGGAGTCCCAACAGGCATACCAACGCGAGTGTGTGACGTTTCATGAGGTGTGTTATCTTCCGTTATGGAAACGGAGTTGTTTCAAGGGCAAAAGTAGGCATTCAACGCTACACCTGCAACAAATTCCTTTAAATTTGAAAAACAAGGCCTTCATCGGCCAATTCTGAGGCCTCAAAATGCGCTTTGGCCTCCTCCAACAACAGAGACTCCTCTACATACCGGGCTGAAAAATGTCCCACTACCAAACGCTTCACACCGGCGGCAGCAGCCATGCGTCCGGCATCGGCTGCTGTGCTGTGAAACGTGGCTTTTGCCCGCTTGCTTTCGGCTTCCGCAAAGGTTGCTTCATGATAAAGCAGGTCTACTCCCTTCAGCAAAGGAATGAGAGGAGCATGATACGTGGTATCACTGACATAGGCATACGAACGACAAGGACTCGGAGGAGTTGTCAACTTGGCATTGGGCACGACAACGCCCTCGGGGGTGAGGTAATCTGCACCAGCCTTGATGGCAGGCAACTCACACAAAGGGATGGTGTAAAAGGTCAGCCATTCCTTGATCAAATGCCTGTCACCCGGTTTTTCCCTGAATAGAAATCCGGCAGCCTGTATCCTATGGTTAAGTGGCAGGGAAAAGACCTCCAGCGAGCGATCGGAATAAATACAACCGTGCACCTTAGGATTGAACGCTTCGAAAATCACCTCATAGGGTAAACCGTTACAAAAGAAGTCCAGCTGTGGCCGCATCAAGGTTTCCAATTCAGCCGGCGCATGAATGGTCAACGGAGCATGACGGCCCAACATGCCCATGGTTGAAATCAACCCAATCAGGCCGAAGCAATGATCACCGTGCAGGTGAGAAATAAAAACATCATGAATCTTGTTGTAATTGAAATGGGTATGTCTGAACTGCAACTGGGTACCTTCCCCGCAGTCAATGAGGAAAAGCTTGCCACGTACCGACAACACCTGAGCCGACGGTAAATGGCGACGGGTCGGCAAAGCCGACCCGCAACCCAGTATATGTACGGACATGGGGTCCATCGTGTCTAAAAATCAGCGTTCCGAGGGGTTCTGGGGAAAGGTATCACATCACGGATGTTCGCCATACCCGTCACAAACAAGATGAGTCGTTCAAAGCCGAGACCAAAACCAGCGTGCGGTGCCGTACCGAACTTGCGGGTTTCCAGGTACCACCAAATATCCTTGGTGGGTACACCCATCTCCTCCGCTCTACGAGTCAGTTTATCCAGGTCTTCTTCACGCTGTGAGCCACCGATGATCTCACCGATTTTGGGGAACAGCACGTCCATGCCCCTGACCGTTTTTCCATCCTCATTTTGCTTCATGTAGAACGACTTGATTTCCTTGGGATAGTCGGTCAGGATAACGGGGCGTTTGAAGTGTTTTTCCACGAGGTAACGTTCGTGTTCGGCGGCCAGGTCGGCACCCCAGAATACGGGAAACTCAAATGACTGACCGTTCTTGATGGCCTCTTCGAGGATAGCGACACCTTCCGTATAGGTCAACCGAACAAAATCGTTGGCCAAGACAAAATTGAGTCGGTCAATCAATTCTTTGTCATACATGGAAGCCAGGAAATCCAGGTCATCCTTGCAGTGATCCAACGCCCAGCGAACACAATACTTGATGAAATCTTCAGCCAACTGCATGTTTTCCTCAATTTCATTGAAGGCCACTTCAGGCTCAATCATCCAAAATTCGGACAAGTGTCTGGGCGTATTGGAATTCTCAGCCCTGAACGTGGGCCCGAATGTGTAGATGGCACCAAGCGCCATAGCGCCCAGCTCACCTTCCAACTGACCGGACACCGTCAGGCTGGCCTGACGACCGTAAAAATCGTTGGTGTAATCGATGGATCCCTGCTCATCCTTCTTTAAATCGTATAGATTGAGGGTGGTCACCTGAAACATCTGACCGGCTCCTTCACAGTCAGACGCGGTGATGATGGGCGTATGGAAATAAAAGAAACCCCTTTCGTGGAAAAAGGTATGAATGGCCATTGACATGTGGTGGCGTATCCTGAAAATAGCTCCAAACGTATTGGTTCTGGGACGCAAGTGGGCGATTTCCCTCAGGTATTCCAGGGTGTGGCCTTTTTTCTGCAACGGATAGGTGGTTGGATCGGCCGCACCCAGTATTTCAATTTCCTTGGCGTGGATCTCAGCCTGCTGGCCCTGACCCGGGGATTCAACCAATAAACCATTGACACTCAGGCAGGCACCCGTCGTCACCAGCTTAAGGACATCCTCAGAAAACTGAGCCAGGTCGACCACTACTTGTACACTCTTGATGGTCGATCCATCGTTCAGGGCGATGAAATTAACCTGTTTGTTACCACGACGGGTTCGTACCCAGCCTTTTACGTTGACCATTGCGCCAAAGTCAGTGCGCTTCAACAGGTCAATCACGCTGTTTCGACTAATTTTTTCCATATGTATTACACAAAAGCCCCCATTTTTAGCAAACTCACCTCTTTTTCAGACAGGTGGCGCCATTTGCCGCGGGGCAGGTTCTTCTTGGTCAGACCGGCGAAGTACACACGGTCCAGTTTAAACACTTTATAGTTGAGGGATTCAAAGATGCGACGCACCACACGGTTTTGTCCAGAGTGAATCTCAATACCGACCACATTGGCCTTGTCGGGATCCACGTAACTAAGATTGTCGACCGTGATAGGCTCCTCATCGAGGGTAACACCAGCCTGGATGGTTTTGAAATCAGCTTCAGCCAGGTTTCTGTCGAGGGTCACCTGGTAAATCTTGCGTTTCTCAAATTTAGGATGGGTCAGTTTGGAGGCCAGATCACCGTCGTTGGTCAACAATAGCACACCAGTGGTGTTGCGGTCTAGTCGGCCAACAGGGTAAATGCGTTCGTAGCAGGCACCCTTGACCAAATCCATGACAGTGAGACGTTCTTCCGGATCGTCCGACGTGGTCACACAATCTTTGGGCTTGTTGAGCAGAATGTAGACTTTTCGTTCAATGCTGACGGTCTGATCATGGAACATAATGGTGTCTGTCGGTTTGACCTTTACACCCAATTCGCTCACAACTTCACCATTGACCTTGACCACACCGGCCTGGATGAACTCATCGGCTTCCCTGCGGGAACAAATGCCGGCATTGGCCAGGTACTTGTTCAGACGGATGGGTACATCGGGGTCCAAATTAGGTTGGTAGCTGGTAGGACGGCCATAGGGGGTACCGTGATCGAAAGATCCTTCTTTTTTGATGCGGGGACGACGGGGACGACCATCGGCTCTGTCTGGTTTGGGCAAGGTAGGACCACCAAACGAAGGGCGTCCTTCACCGAACGGGCGACGGGGGCGATCATATCCGCCTTCCCTGCTACCGCCGAAGCGGTTGCCGTCATTGCCAAACCGGTTGCCCCGGTCTCCGAAGCGCTTGTTTTCACCGCCGAAACGGTTGCCACCTTCACCACCGAAGCGGTTGCCTTCACCACCGAAGCGGTTGCCACCTTCACCGCCAAAACGATTGCCATCGCCGCCAAAACGGTTACCTTCTCCCTCAAAGGAGCGGTGGGGGCGATCAAAACCGCCATCACCCATGGGTCGACGGGGACGGTTGAAGGAGCCTTCACCTTGCGGACGGAATGGACGATCGAACCCTCCTTCGCCGGAAGAACGACGAGGACGGTCGAAACCACCCTCGCCCTGTGTACGGCGGGGACGATTGAAGCTTCCTTCTTGGGAAGCATTATAACGGCCCCCCCCCTCACCAAAGCGGTTGCCGTTATCCTCATAGGAACGGCGAGGGCGGTCAAAGCGATTATTGTCGCTGGATGCGTCAAAGCGGTTACCATCTCCATCAAACGAACGACGGGGACGATCAAAACCACCTTCACCGTAAGGACGGCGGGGACGGTCTTTGTCGCCGGAAAAGGATCGGCGGGGACGATCACCACCAAAACCGTTGCGGACAAAATCGCCCTTGTTGTCTGAAAAGGATCGGCGGGGACGATCAAATGAGTTTTGGCCACGACCTTCTGTTGGTTTGCGCCAAGGATTGGACGTGTATCCTTCGTTTCTGGAGCGTTCGCCATCACGGCGGGCAGCGTTGTCACCTTCCTCAGGCTGGCGCTGCTGATTGTCATTGTCTGTCATCATGTCTGTTACGTGTTTGTTGTCGTTGGTTGTTGACGGTGATTAGTGTCAAAATTTGTTGAAAAAGTCTGTAAATCAGTAAAAATAAAGGGGTTTATTGTCCGGTATACGTGGCCGGGGTCAACGCTTTCAATTCGTTCTTGATCGTCTCGTCGACGTTCAGTTGTTCGATGAATGCCAGGATGGATGCAGCCGTTATGGCTTCGTTGGTACGTGTCAGGGCCTTGAGGGCTTCATAGGGCTGTGGATAACCTTCCCGTCGAAGGATGGTCTGTATGCCCTCAGCCACTACGGCCCAGTTCTGTTCCAAATCCCTTTCCAGGGCAGGTCGGTTGAGCAAGAGTTTGCCCAGGCCTTTCAAACTGCTCTTGAAGGCAATCAAGGTGTGGGCCAAAGGTACACCGACGTTGCGAAGAACGGTTGAATCGGTGAGATCCCGTTGCAACCTGGATACGGGCAGTTTGGCTGAGAGGTGCTCAAACAAGGCATTGGCCACACCAATGTTGCCTTCGGCATTCTCGAAGTCTATGGGATTGACCTTGTGTGGCATGGCCGATGAGCCAATTTCACCAGGCTTGATTTGCTGCTTGAAGTACTCCATCGAAATGTACAGCCAAAAATCGCGGCAAAGATCAAGCAGGATGGTATTGATGCGTTTGAGACCATCAAACAGGGCGGAAAGATTGTCGTAATTGGCTATTTGGGTGGTACGCTGTTCCCTGACAAGGCCCAGTTTGTCCGCCAGGAAGTTTGAAGCGAAAGCTGGCCAGTCTACCTGAGGATACGCTACGTGATGAGCATTGAAATTGCCGGTAGCCCCCCCGAACTTTCCCGAAAAGGGCACCTGTTTGAGCAGGGTCAGTTGAGCCTCCAGGCGGCTCACGAAGACTTCGATTTCTTTACCCAACCTGGTCGGCGAAGCCGGTTGTCCATGTGTTTTGGCCAACATGGGCACAGAAGCCCATTGATCGGCGTACGAACGCAACGTGTCAATGAGTTCCTGCAAGGCCGGGTAGTAGGTCTTTTCCATGGCGTCCTTGAGGGACAGGGGCACGGCGGTATTGTTGATGTCCTGAGAAGTCAACCCAAAATGGATGAATTCCTTGTAGTCGGCCAATCCGAGCGTGTCGAAAGCTTCCTTGAGGTAGTATTCCACTGCCTTCACATCGTGGTTCGTAACTTTTTCAATATCCTTGATACGCTGGGCGTCTTCAGGGGTAAAGTCACTATACAGCGCCCTTAGCTGTGGAAACACAGCGGCATTGACGTGTTTAAGTTGAGGAAGGGGGTGTTCACAGAGGGCGATGAANNAGGCTACTTCTACCTGTAAACGGTACCGGATCAAGGCATATTCCGAAAAGTAATCGGCCAGAACGGCTGTTTGCGACCGATAGCGCCCATCAACGGGAGAAACGGCCGTCAGTGCTTTTAAATCCATTAGAAATCTAGTTAGTGTCTTCGAAGCGTGTGTTTGTTAACCCATCCCGGCTCCAGCCTCATCACTGAGGGTGCGCCAAGAGCCCACAAAGATACGCTTTTTCAATGAAATAACCGTCGTTTGTCCTAAAAAAAGAACACTCCCCACATTCAACAAAATGCAGGGATTTCAGAAAAATGCCGGTCCAATAACTTGCACGTACAAAAAAACGATGTATCTTTGTCGCGCTTTTGGAAATCGGGGCGCTTAGCTCAGCTGGTTCAG
>DOBD01000014.1 GCA_003506275.1 Bacteroidales bacterium
CACGGCGACGATCAGCCGGGTAAATCGGTGCCTGCTGTACGGCACGGGCGGATACAACATGGCGTTAGAACGACTATCAGGGAGGGCAGATGGATCTCAGCGGGCTGAATGAAAGACAGCGGGAAGCGGTATTGCAGACGGAAGGCTATCTTTTCTTCCCGTTGCATGGTGTTGTTGTAGCTTTGTTCGGCCATCGCCACGGGGTTGTAGTTGCTGCTCCCGTTGAAGGCTCCTTGAAAATCATCCTCCTGCCTGGAGAAATAGATATTGGTGCGCTTGCCGGTCAGGTCATCGATGTAATAGGGGCTCTTGTTGGGCATTTTGCGCATGGCTTCACTGCGTACATTCAGGTAATTGGCGTCCTTGTCGCTTTGGGTAAAGGAGAAGTCGGCCGTTACCCGCAGGCGTTCGGAGAAGTCATAGTTGATGTTCAGCTTGGTGGACAAACGGTCCAGCGAGGTACCCACCGTGGTACCTTGTTCGTTGAGGTAACCCAGGGAGAATCGATACGTGGCCTTGTCTCCCCCACCCGACAGGGAAAAATTGTTGTCGGTGGTGACGGCGTTCTGCCTGACCTCGTCGAGCCAATGGGTGTTCACGTTGTATTCGTCGAAAAACGCAAAACCGGGGTCGTAGTTGATCTCATAGGTGTTGAACAGGAGATCGAGCTCATTTTTGGCAGATCCCAGGCCTTTGGCGTTGGCGCTGTTCCACAAGGCATCCTGAATCATGGCCACATACTCGCTGCCATTGAGCAAGGGGATGGATTCCGGCTCGTACTTGGTGGTCAGTTTTGAGGAGAAGCTGAAATTGGTGCGTCCTCTCGCGCCTTTCTTGGTCGTAATCAACAACACGCCGTTGGAACCTTTGGTACCGTATATGGCCGTGGCGGAGGCATCCTTGAGCACTTCAATGGACTCAATATCAGAGGGGGCAATGTTCAGCAGGGCGCCAAAATCTTCCTCGTTGGCGGTGGCAAAATTGAAATCATCCTTGATGTCCGTCGCATAGGGAATGCCATCGATGACAATGAGGGGTTCGGATGAGGCACTCAGGGAGTTGGTTCCGCGGATACGGATGGCGCTCCTGGCACCGGGATCACCGCCCAATACAATGTCAACCCCACCTAATTGGCCTTGCAGGGCTTCTTCGATGGAGGAGACAGGTACCGTCGAGATGATTTCTTCCATGTTGATTTTTTGGGTAGCCGAGGTTTGTTCCCGTCGGCTGACGCCCATATCGTCGCGTTCCAGTCTGCGCTCTGTCACGACCACGTCGGCCAGGGTCAAGGCGTCTGTTTCGAGCACCACGTTCAACGTTTTCTGTCCGGTGAAGGGGAACGTCTTGGTTTTCATGCCAATGAATGATACCTTGATACTAAGGGGTTCTTCAGAGGCTGGCACGGTCAGGTTGTAATACCCGTTAACATCGGTGACCACACCGTTCAGGTAACGGTTTTGCTTGTTGACCACCACGACGTTGGCACTGAAGATGGGTTCTTGACGACCACCCAACATTTCTGTCACCCGACCGGAGAGCACCGTCTTTTGGGCCAGCGCTTCGCCGGCCATCAGCAACGCCGCAATAAGTAGAATATAGCTGTGTTTCTTCATAGGTCTATCCTTTCAGGTTCAATTTAAGAGGCTCTCGATCAGATGGAAACACCCATCTTTAAAGGCAAAAGGCAAATAATGGAAGGTAGAAACCACGGTGACCGGGGTGGTCTCCGTGCCATCGACGAACTGCACACTCAGGGGGGACCCTTGACCGGCATCAATCAACTTCAGTTTGTTGCTGCCGTAGGTGTCAAAGGTGCCGGCCAGGCCTGAACCCGGGTAAGGATACACATTGAAGGTATTCAGGTCGGAGGTGATGAAATACGAACGGAGCCAGTTGGCCAATTTGGCTTTGTTGGCCGAAGACAGGGAGCCGCTCAGAGTACCGTCGGCAGCCACACTCAAGCCCGTGGAACCGGGGATGGAGGACAGGTTGTTCTTGATGGCGTCATTGGTGGGTACGAAGGCGATGAAACGGGTACCTTCCATCAGGAAATTCAGCTGACCTTCGTTGACCAGGCCGGCTTTTTGCAGCAACTGGGCAAACAGGTAATAATGGTACCTGGCATCGTTGGCTATGGCCAGGGCGTATTCGAGCCCATCACCCTTGTCGGCTTTGAAGAGACCGTTGAAGGTATAGGCGTACGATTTTCCGTTGTCCCAATCGCCTGACGTGGGTTTGATTTCCCGGAAGGGCACGAAGGGATCACCGGTGAAGTCGGGATTCAGCTGCTGATTGAACAAGGCGTTGGTTGTAATCTTGCCGTCGTTGACAAACCAGTAATTAAAGGCCATGTTGGTTTCAAGCACCTGAGTTCCCGTGGTGGAAAGGGCTGTAGCTCCGTTGCTGACATGCATGTTGACCAAATCGGCCATTTCGCCTTTCGACAAGTCAACGTAGACACCGGCGTCGTCTGAAAAGACTTGTAGCACATTACCGGTGGTCAGGGAGGCCATGCGCATGTTTTCGGCGACGAATTGGGAGGTATCAGGCATCAGTGAGATGAACGAGGCATCGTCGGAGGCCAGGGCCAGTAAGAGGTCGGAACCCGACAGGGCATAGAGGTAATACCGGTAATCCATGTACTTGAAAGCAGGTCCGGCGACGGATGAGAATATAGCCGGAGCTGTCATCCTGTCCATCCCGTACAAGGTTCCGTTGACACAGATCTTTCGCAGGCTCACATCGTCCTGATTGATGCGAATCGGCGTACCATACGTGGTGGTCACATCTCCCCGGCTGATTTCTTCGGGGAAAACGGGTTGTTCCGCACTGGAGAAAGACTGCATGATGAAATACTTCAACACCAGGGGGTCAAGGTCGTTCAAGCTGGAGTAACCACCATTGAGCCAGAAATCGTTGAAGAAGGCGGTCATGGCCGTATTGGACGGAGCAAACACGTTGTAGGCTTTACTGGAAAGGGTGGCAATCTGCTGATAATCGGATACAGGCCACTCGTAGGCAATAGGTGGCAACTGATCATGGCCATGCAGGTAAAGGGTGTCGCCCTTGCCGAAGCTTTTGGTCAGTTCATTGTCGATGGTGTACTGTGAATACCCGTTGTACAGGTCAAAAAAGAGGGAGTAGTTGTCGTACCGGTTTTTAAGCTCCGTGTAAATGGTTTCCAGGGGGTCCAGTACCTGGTTGACGTAGTAAATATACCCGTTGCTGGTGATGACGTTGTCGGCATTCACGACGCTGGCGTTGGAAACGTTGAATCCGGAAGTACCGCCTGTCCAGGTGGAAGCGGGGTAAAAGAATCCGTAGTTGGCCGCTGCGTCAATACGTTTGGTCTCAAACAACTTGTAAGAAAAGACAGGCAAGAACCGTTCCAGGTGATAGACGGACACACTGTCGTTGGTTGCCGGATTGAAGGCTTTGGAAATGGGATCGCTGCTCTTGGTGCGGTGCTTGTAGTAATACCCGGCAAACTTCGCTTTGCTTTCCGGTGTCGCGCCATCACCTTCCAAAGGCCTGAAATTGACCAGTTTATCCCAGTCAAAGGCGTAATAGACCAAGTGAAAACCGATTAATTTTTTCAAGGCTTCCTGGCTCATGTCATCAATGGACGCATAGCCTTTGCCGTTCAGGTAAGCATGGAAGGCCTCATCGTTGGGAGCCATCACGGTCAGGATGCTCTTTCCGTCCACGATGGGTTTGAAGCCCGCTTTTTCCACCCCTTTCAGGAACAAGGTGTAGTCGCCTTCGGCTTCCAGCACTTCAAAAGCGCTGCCTTTTAACCAATCGGGAATTTTGTAGTGTTCATCCATCTTGTCCTCGCAGGATGAGAGGCCAAGAACGAACAAACACACGCCGAGTAGCCACGGAATGAATCTGGACTGTTTCATAAGTAGTGTATTAATCATGCATTAGTTCTTTACAAGTCGTTCGGTCACCGTTTGGCCATTGCAGGCCAGTTGGGTCAGGTAAATACCCTTGGAGAGGCAGGAGACATCCACTGTGCCATGGGTGGTCACCTCACAGGTGAGCTGTTTCCTACCCGTCAGGTCGATGATGCTTAGCGTAGCGTGGGGCATCGAGCCGGGCAGGTTGATGGTCAAGGTGTTGTTTGCCAGGGTGGAAATGAAATGGGGAGCCCCGTTGATCGAGTTATTCAGACCGACGTAGCCCTCCTCACGCACATACAAGCGTCCCGTTGAATACAGTTGGGACAAGTCCCAGATCAAGCCTTCACCCGGTGTTTCTGGTACCACGTTGGCAAATGTGCCACTGACCGTTGCACCGGTCAAACCGAGGATGTCAAAGTAATTGCCTTTTTGCAATGGATAGGTAATCCCGTCCAACAACAGACGCAGGGTTCCGCCCAGGGTTGCTTTACCCAAAATGGTCAATTTATTGGCCTTTCGGGAGGTGGGTGATGTTTTTTGTAAGGGAACAAAGGTGACGGAACGGTCAGACAGGGTCAAGCCGCCTTTGAACGTCAGTCCGAGATTGTTGACCAGGGTATCACCGGCCTTGAGATAGGCCTCTCCCACCAAGGTCACCGGTCCTGTCAGTGAACCGACACCAGCCAGGGTGGCTCCTTCGGCTACCGTCATGGCGCCTGTTCCCGTGTGAGCACCGTTGACAATCAGGGTACCGTTGTTGACCTGTGTCGTGCCTTTGTAGACATTGGTACCCGTCAAGCGCCAACTGCCGTCACCCTCCTTGACAATAGAGGTGGTACCGTTGTACCCTGAAGCGCTGCAGCGGTTGTCGATGACACCTCGGAACGTTTCATCGGTGTTGGCTCCGCCCACCATCCAGGTCATTTTTGCAGAGGTGGTGTTTTTGCTGGTACCGGACAAAAACGTGCCGGCATCGCCGGATAGTCCTCCCAGGCGCATGGTGGCTGTGGTTGCCCAGCTGATCACTTGTACGTTGCCTTTGGCATAAACCACTCCGTTGGGAATGCCGGTGCCATTGTTGAGCATGAATTGAGATGAGGAGCCAATGCCGTTGGCCACCACGGTGCCGGTGAAGCCTGTCCAATCGCCTTTGATGTATTCCCTCAACCAGGAGGTGGGCATTTCCAGGGTGCCAGCGCCGCTTATGGTGTTGTTGATGCTGCAATTGCGGTGTACCCAAAAGGTGGAATAGGTACCTTCCTCCACTTCGATGGGGAAACGATATATCCCGTATCGATCGTCCGCATCCTTGGTCTTGTACGTGCCACCGGCCAGGACAAGTTTGGGGGAACGACCCAACCCTGAATCGATAAGGGCTGACCCTTCTACGTAATAGGTGCCCCCGCGCAGGACGAGGGGTCCATCCGTACCCAGGGGTTGCTTGTTGTTCAACGTGCCTTGGCCGTTCAGAATCAAGGATCCCTGCCCTTCCAGCCTACCGTTCAGGGTGACGGTCGTGCCACTGTTGGCCAGTTTTAATTCGGTATCCGCATACACCTTGGCGCTGCGGTTGGAGGTCGTTGTCGGACCTGTGTACAACCAGGTGCCGCCTTTCCAGATCCAGTTTTGAGCAAATTCCTGCGAAGCACCCAAACCACTGGGCACCCCACCATCTTTGAGGGTTGAAAAGGCATAGGTACCACCTGATAAAACGGTGGCTCCGGTGTAGGTGTTGGCCGTCTGTACGGTCAACGTACCCGCGCCTCCTTTGTTTAGGGAACCGGTACCGGCCAGGCTTCCAGTTCCGGCAAGGGTCACATTACCCTCGTCGCGCACCACCACGTCACCCGGAGTAAGGGTTTCGTTCACAGTCACGGTGATATCAGACAACGGTTCAAACAAGACCTTGGCGTTGGGTGTGAAAGCAGCCGTTTCATTGTTAAACAGCAGGGCTGTGGCATCCCAGGTGGCCGATTCGACGGCCCAGGTCAAATCGGGCACAAAGGTTTCCGGATCAATCACCGGGACTTCTTCAGGTTGGGTTTTTACGGTGATTTCCGGCGTATAGGCGGATTGACCGGCTTCGTTGCGCGCCAAGGCGTACAACGAAGCCGGTCAATCCGCCTA